>JBHADN010000134.1:0-7652 GCA_041855085.1 Catonella sp. | reverse complement strand
GCAGAGCCTATTTTACCGCAAAGGGCGTAGAAATAGATGCACATTTCAGGTATACGACGCAAAAGCCGTCACTTCACAGAGCAAGAAAAATAATAGGAACGGTTGTTGAAAAATACATGGCGGGAGAGCTTGATGAAATTTCGATGATATATACCAGAATGGTAAACGGAATGGTAACGCAGGCTGAAACTGTACCGCTTCTGCCTCTTAATAAGAAGAAAATTATGGGAAATATTCCGGCGGGCTTCATTATTGACCAGGATTTGACTATGCTGCCTTCGCCTGAGGAAGTGTTGGACACGGTAATTCCCAACTACCTTGTAGGCTTTGTATACGGTGCTCTTGTGGAGTCTTTCTGCTCCGAGCAGAATGCAAGAATGATGGCAATGCAGGCAGCCAACGACAATGCGGATGATATCATAAAAGAACTTTCTATACAATATAATCGTGTGAGGCAGGCTGCTATAACGCAGGAAATTACCGAGGTTGTAGCGGGCGCGAAGGCACAGAGTTTGAGGAAACAAGTATGAAAAATGGTAAAATAATACAGGTAATGGGACCGGTTGTAGATGTTCTTTTTGCGGATGATGATATACCTAAGATAAAAGATGCCCTGATAGTGGATAATCATGGCAAGAAATGTTTTATGGAGGTTTCTTCACACCAGGGAGGCAATGTAGTCAGGTGTATAATGCTTACCGCTTCCGAGGGGCTTAGCCGCGACATGGAGGTTATTGCAACGGGTGACGGAATAAAAGTGCCTGTAGGAGAGGAAGTTCTGGGAAGATTGTTCAATGTCTTCGGAGATACTCTTGACGGTGGAGAAGACTTGAGCGAGGCGACTCATTGGAGCATACACAGACAGCCTCCTAAATTTTCGGAGCAAAGTCCGGTTACGGAAATTTTGGAAACAGGAATAAAGGTTATAGACCTTTTGGCGCCTTATGCAAAGGGAGGGAAAATAGGACTTTTTGGAGGTGCGGGTGTAGGTAAGACCGTACTTATCCAGGAACTTATAAGAAATATAGCCACCGAGCATGGAGGATATTCCATATTTACGGGAGTCGGAGAGCGTTCAAGAGAGGGCAATGACCTCTGGACGGAAATGAAGGAATCCGGAGTTATAGAAAAAACCGCCTTGGTTTTCGGTCAGATGAATGAGCCTCCGGGAGCGAGAATGAGGGTTGCAGAAACCGGACTTACTATGGCGGAGTATTTCAGAGATGAGAAGAATGCGGATGTACTTTTGTTTATAGACAATATCTTCCGATTTGTGCAGGCGGGTTCGGAAGTATCAGCGTTACTCGGTCGTATGCCGTCGGCAGTGGGTTATCAGCCGACTCTGGCTACGGATGTAGGCGAGCTTCAGGAGAGGATAGCCTCAACCAGTACAGGTTCGGTTACTTCCGTTCAGGCTGTATATGTGCCTGCGGACGACATTACCGATCCCGCTCCCGCTACTACCTTTACGCATCTCGATGCAACTACCGTACTTTCAAGAAAGATAGTGGAGCAGGGAATTTATCCTGCCGTTGATCCGCTGGAATCGTCCTCAAGAGTTCTTGAGGCGGATGTGGTGGGAGAGGAGCATTACAATACCGCAAGAAAAGTGCAGGAAATGCTGCAGAAATATAAGGAACTTCAGGATATTATAGCCATACTCGGTATGGAAGAGCTTTCAGAGGCGGACAAGCAGACGGTAAACAGAGCGAGAAAGATACAGAGATTTTTATCGCAGCCGTTTTTTGTTGCGGAAAACTTTACCGGAATTAGCGGGAAGTATGTTCCTCTGGAAGATACAATAAAGGGATTTAAGGCCATTATAGAGGGAGAAATGGACGAATATCCGGAGGCGGCATTTTTCAATGTCGGAAATATTGATGAAGTTAAGGAGAAAGCTAAGGCTTTAGAGCAGGAGGCTGTATAAGTGGCAACCGGAACATTTTACCTTAAAGTATATGCAAGTGACAAAATCTTTTTTGAAGGTCAATGCAAGACTCTCGTCATACCTCAGAGCGACGGTCAGAGGGCAATAATGGCGCGCCACGAGGATATGGTGCTTGCTGTAGATGTAGGAGAGGGGCATATTGTTGAGGAAGACGGAACTATAGTCTACATGGTAGTCGGCAGCGGTATGGTTCAGGTATTTCACAACAGAGTCATAATGCTTGTGGACACGGCTGAACTTCCTGACGAGATTGACTCGAGGAGGGCTGAAGATGCACTTGAAAGAGCGAAGGAGCAACTAAGACAGAAACAGAGCATACAGGAGCATCTTATAAGTCAGGCATCTCTTGCAAGAGCACTTACAAGGCTCAAAGAAACTGCAAAAAACAATAAATAACATACGCAAGAGGATCAAGATTGTACCAAATCAAGTGCGAAATGAAGAAGGGCTTTTGTTTCGCACTTTTATGTTGTATAATATTGTTGGTGCTCGCTTACTGGCTTGATTTTAAGCCTGTAGGTGTACTCGGGGATTATGATTTGTAAATTTTGTGATTTCACGGTTGCAATATGTATGGAGATATTTGAAAGGAGATAATAAAATGAAGTGCGTTAGGCAGATTACTGAGGATCTTTATTATGTGGGAGGAAGCGACAGAAGGCTTTCGCTTTTTGAAAACTGCTTTCCTGTGCCTGATGGTGTTGCCTATAATTCTTATCTGCTGTTGGACGAAAAAACCGTACTTTTTGATACTGTCGATTATTCCATAGGCAGGCAGTTCATAGATAATGTAACCTCGCTTCTTGATAACAGAACTCTTGACTATCTTGTGATAAACCACATGGAGCCTGACCATTGTGCTCTTATCACACAGCTTATATCTCTTTATCCCGACTTGAAGCTTATATTAAACAAAAAGACAATAACCCTCATTTCGCAGTTTTATGATGAGGATGTGACGGAGAGAGCAATAATAGTGGCAGATGGCGAAACCCTCGCCACAGGTAAGCATACGCTGAAGTTTTTTATGGCACCTATGGTACATTGGCCGGAGGTAATGTTTACCTATGATGAAACGGATAAAATTCTTTTTTCTGCCGATGCTTTCGGAACTTTCGGTGCACTTGACGGCAGGATATTCAATGATGAATTTGACTACAGACATAGATTTTTGGACGAGGCAAGAAGGTATTATGCAAATATAGTAGGCAAGTACGGTGCACAGGTTCAGGCGGTATTTAAGAAGCTTCCGGCTGAGATAGCTTTTATTTGCCCTCTGCATGGTCCTGTATGGAGAAAGGATATTCCGTTTTTGCTTGATAAATATCAGAGCTGGAGCACATATACGGCAGAGGAAAGCGGTGTTTTTATAGCATATGCTTCCATGTACGGAGGAACTGAGCTTGCGGCAAATGTGCTTGCGGTAAAACTCGTGGAAAAGGGAGTTGTGAATATAAAGGTGGTGGATGTTTCTTCCTATCATTATTCTTATTTGATAAGCGATATGTTTAAGTACGGAAGTCTGGTTTTAGCAGCACCGTCCTACAACACCTCGGTACATCCGAAAATGTCGGAGCTGATACATGAGATGAAGGATCTTACAATAAGGAATCGCAGCTATGCCATTATTGAAAACGGTTCATGGGCAGTCAGTGCAGGAAAGACCATAAAGGCGGTAATGGATACTCTTAAGGACATGAGACAGATAGGCGAGAATGTTACCATACATTCGGCATTAAAATCAAATCAGGAGGAGGAGCTTGAAAGGCTTGCAGCGCTCATAGCGGAGGAAGTAGGGGAGTAGCGAGCGGGAATATTCTAATAACAAGGCATTTAGTTTATAAGAGAGGAAGCGGTACAAAAGACCTGAATAGTTTTGAGTTCATTCGGGAATGTGCGGCTTCTTTTTGTGTAGACAGTATTATGCGAGGGGGAGTCATAAGTACATTTTTGTTTTGTAAAAATAGGGGGGCTGCAAAAATCCGCTTGACAACTTCCAAAGTTTATGATATAAGTGTAATGTTCGTCAAGAACAACTGCCGAAGACAGTAGGTACACTTGATTAAGAGTGTGTAAGTGAAAACGCCTGCCGAGGATGTAATTATTGTATGATATTACGGTCTGGACTCACGCAGTTTCGGACTTTTTTTATTGTCTAATACATAGTGCTACATCTGCGAGAAGACTGGCAGCAAGGGGATATTACTAGAGGCGCCGTATCCCGGCTGGAATACAGCTACAGGTGTTTCGGAATGGAGGAAGATTATGCCGAAGGTTGAAATCAAACAGCCGATAGTGGAGGAAATCAAGGGACATGCGGAGAAAGCAAGTTCTGCGGTTTTAATCGACTACCGCGGACTCACCGTTGAGCAGGACACGAAGCTTCGTAAGGAGTTGAGAGAGGCAGGAGTAGTATACAAGGTATATAAGAACACTCTCTTAAAGCGTGCATTTGAAGGAACGGATTTCGCACAGTTGGATGCGGATTTGGAAGGTCCTTCATCAATAGCATTTTCTTATGAGGATGCTACTGCAGCAGCGAGAATTATAGCTAATTTTGCAAAAACTGCAAAGGCACTTGAGATTAAGTCGGGTATCGTAGAGGGAACTTACTATGATGCAAAGGGTATGGAAGTTATTTCTACTATCCCATCAAGAGAAGAGCTTATTTCCAAGCTCCTTGGCAGCTTACAGTCACCTATTACCAATTTTGCCCGCATTATTAAGCAGATTGCTGAAAAGCAGGGCGGCAGCGCGGAAGCGTAAAATCTATTAATCAATTATTGTGGAGGTATTAAAATGACAACTCAGGAATTTATCGATGCCATTAAGGGCATGAGCGTACTTGAATTAAACGATCTCGTAAAGGCTTGCGAGGAAGAGTTCGGTGTATCGGCAGCAGCAGGCGTAGTAGTTGCAGCAGCAGGTGCAGGTGCAGCACCGGCAGAAGAGAAGACAGAGTTCGATGTTGAGCTTACAGAAGTTGGCGCAGAGAAGATTAAGGTTATTAAGGTTGTTCGTGAGCTTACAGGTCTTGGTCTTAAGGAAGCTAAGGAAGCAGTTGAGTCTGCTCCAAAGGTAATCAAGGAAGCTACTACCAAGGAAGATGCTGAAGCTGTTAAGGCTAAGCTTGAAGAGGCAGGAGCTAAGGTTACTCTTAAGTAATAAATCCAAGTATATTGTACCCCGTCATGATTTATCGTGGCGGGTTTTTTTGTATTGAAGGAAAGTCGTATTACAACTTCCCGCATATCTGTCTTTTTTGTTGATATTATTGAGAAAAGATTATATAATAGTAAGAGTGATATTAACAATCATTTACGGGGGGAATCTATGTTATTAAAGAGATGTGGAGAACTACAGCCGGGAATGGTCATAGCCAAGGATGTACATACTAAGGCGGGACTGCTGCTTATAAATGCGGGCGAAGAAGTTAATTCAGACATTATAGGTAAGCTCAAAGGAAATGATGTTTCCTTTGTATTTATAAAGGAAGCAAAGGATTTTGAGGTTAAACAGAGTCCTCCTGTTTCATACTCGGAGGAGAGATACTCTTACTATGAAAGAGTGCAGCAAAGTGCGGACTACAAGCAGTTTAGAGGTAAGTTCTCTTCAGGAGTTGTAAAGCTTAGAGGAGCATTGAACAGAATAGTTGACGGTAATCCGGATGCCGACCTCGAAACTACTGCAAGAAGAATAATGGGTGACCTTATAATGCCGGCAGGAAGTTTGCCTACCTTCGATTTGCTGTCAAATCTGAGGCGTTTTGACGATGTTTGCTTTGTGCACAGCCTTAATGTCGCTATGTTGGCGGGGCTTCTTGCAAAATGGCTGGGATATTCCGACGAAGAGGTTATGATAGCTCAGGAATGCGGATTGTACCACGACATAGGGAAGCTTACAATTCCAACCGATATTATATCAAAACCGAGCAAGCTGACGAATGAAGAGTTTGACATAATGAGAAACCACCCTGTTGCAGGCTATGAGATACTTAAAAGCATGAATGTAAAGCCGCAGGTAATAAACGCGGCGTTGCAGCACCATCAGAAGGTGGACGGAACGGGATATCCGGTGGGATTTAAGCCGGAGGATATAGATCCTTATGCAAAACTTATTACGATAGTAGATATCTACGATGCGATTACCTCAGCAAGATCCTACAGAGGAATGGTTTGCCCGTTTAAGGTACTTAAAATGTTTGAGGATGACGGAGTACAGAAATATGATACAAAGATGTACAATGTGTTCCTTGAGCACATAGCGGATAACTTTATAGGCACAAGAGTAATGTTAAATGACGGCAGAGAGGCGAAAGTGCTTATGACAAACAAGGTTTATTATTCAAAGCCTATGGTTGTTTCCGGCAGCGAGTTTATTGACCTGTCAAAGAGAAAAGACCTGTACATTGACGAGGTAATTTAGTCAAAATTATTCCTGTGATTCGTTGCGGGCTATTGCATTGCGGCATATACATAAACAAAATTTTTCAGTTCACTACAAAATATGAAGTGAGCCGAAGCTGCTCTTTGTTGAGAGCGGTTTCGGCTCATATAAGTTTAAGTCCTTTTATCTTTACACCTGTTTGCCCCATACTTCTTCGGCAACCTCTTTAACAAGCCTTAGCTTTTCCCATTGCTCGTTTTCGCTGAGCTTGTTGCCTATTTCGCAGGAGGCAAATCCGCATTGCGGACTTAGGCACAGTCTGTCAGGAGAGATGTATTTTGACGCCTCCGAAATTCTTGCTTTTAATACTTCCTTGGACTCAAGCTGTGGAAATTTTGTAGTTACAAGACCGAGTACGACTTTTTTATTTCCGCTTACCTTTGCAAGAGATTCAAAACCTCCGGAACGGGCATCATCAAATTCAAGGTAATAAGCCTCCGCATTTTCAAGGGTAAAGAGAGTTTCGGCTATATCATCATAAGCGCCCTCACAGGCATAGGTGGAATGGAAATTTCCTCGGCATACATGGGTTGTAATCACAAGGTCGTCAGGCTTACCCTCTATTGCGAGGTTGTTTATACGAAGGAATTTATTTTGAATTTCTTTAAGCCCTGCCTTGTCTGTTCCGAAGAACAGCTCCGCTCGCGGATCTACCAGAACGCCCCAGGAGCAATCGTCAAACTGTATATTTCTGCATCCCGCGTCATATAAGTCCTTTATGACTTTTTTGTAGCCGTTGGCTATGTCTATGGCAAGCTCCTCCGTATCCTCATAATATTTATGGGTGTTTTCAAGAGTAAAAGGCATAATCATCTGCTCAAGGAACTGAGCGGGAGCGGGTATGGTCTGTCTGGCTACGGTATTTTCATCTTCAAATGACTTTACAAACTTGAAATGCTCGACAAAGGGATGGCTGTCCACGGAAACTCTGCCTGTAAGATAGGTGTCGTCTATCATTGCCTGCTCATCGTGAAAAGGAAGTCCTGTTTCCGTGGGCTTGTGTCCTACACCGTTGAAGCCCCACATAAAATCAAGATGCCAGGTAGCTCTTCTGAATTCTCCGTCAGTTATAACCTGATATCCGGCAGCTTTCTGTTTTGATATAAGTTCGCGTATACACTCGTCCTCTACAGCTTCAAGCTCTTTGGCGGAAATTCTGCCGTTGCTGAATTTCAGTCTTGCCTCTTTTAATTTGGCAGGTCTTAAGAAGCTTCCTACATAGTCATATCTGAAAGGTGCATTTGGTTTTGCCATAAAT
>JBHADN010000133.1:0-6049 GCA_041855085.1 Catonella sp. | reverse complement strand
TCTATAAGGTAAGCTATCTGATTACCGATTGTAACGCCTTTGATTTCCGTTTCTCTCATAACTCACTCCACATCCGCCAACTGCACTTGCAAAATCAAAAAATACAAAAAGTAACTTCTATGATTTCCCCAAACAATCCTGTTTCAGTATAAGCACATAGAAGCTACTTTTGCTCTTGTTTACACCCATATTAAAGCTACAGGCAAGGCAGGCGGCTATCCCCAGATTCTCTCCGAATAAACTCCCTCTTTTGTAAGCTCCTCCAGAGCCTCTTTTACAGCCGGCTTATCTTCCTGATAGGTTACACCGAACCATCTCGCTCCGGTATTTATAACCTTCATATCCGCCTTACCCGATTTTATCATCTTACCTACTATATTCGGCAGGAAATACTCCGACTTAAGAGGGTTTCCTTCAACCTCTTCCCTGAAAAACTCTTTAAACCCTTCTTCAAGAGTATCGAAAATCTCAGGAGTAAATCCCATCATGTTCATAGAGGCAACGCTGTCAAGGCTTAACACCTTCTTTTCTCCCTTGGAGTTAACACCCGTTGCGGCATCTCCCTCTTTTTCAACCGAGAGATGCTCCTCTATAGATAAAAGATACCCGTTCTCATCTACCTCGCATATACCTCTTGCAACCGCTCCGTTCTCGCTCAAGGTGTTCTTAAGCAGATAGCCTGCCATACCGAAATGCGCCCTATCTCCGCCCGTTTCCACATTCTCAAGGAAATCATGCATAGCTTTGTAAGGCTCTCTTCCATAAAAATCGTCTGCATTTATAACTAAAAACGGCTCATTTATAAAAGGCTTTGCCATAAGCACGGCAAGTCCCGTACCCCAAGGTTTTGTGCGCCCCTCAGGCACGGTAAAGCCCTCCGGCACACTGTCTATGCTCTGATATACATAATGCACGGGAACTCCTGCCTTCTCCTCCAGTCTGTTTCCTATAACCTCCATAAAATCAGCTTCTATTTCTTTTCTGATTATGATGACCACTTTGTTGAAGCCCGCCTTTATAGCATCAAAAACCCCATAGTCCATCATAACCTCGCCCTCAGGTCCGAAAGCATCAAGCTGCTTTACCCCTCCGTATCTGCTTCCTATACCTGCCGCCATTACCACCAGTGCCGTGTCTTTCATAACACCCTCCTTAGACTTATTCCAAAATTATAGCTCCGTTTTCTATATAGAAATCTACCCTTTCTTCGCTTATGGCGGAACTCCTGTCAAGCTCTCCGGATGTAGCCTCCGTGAGCTCCTTAAAAAATTTTCCCGCCACCTCATCCTTTAACAGGATAGAAATCTCTACCTTCTCCAAATACTGCACATTATATACAGCTATCTCCAGTTCCGCACAAATGTGCTGCAGCTTGGGCAAAATGCCGTACTCCACTACAAAGTTCACAAGCGTGCCGTCCGTGACCTCCACTATCTCGGCATTTTCCACCACAGCCTTCGCCGCTCCCGCATACGCCCTTACAAGTCCCCCCGTACCGAGCAAAGTTCCTCCGAAATATCTCGTAACCAGAACGATTACATCTGAAAGCCCCGCACCCGAGAGCACATCAAGCATAGGCTTTCCCGCCGTACCGGACGGCTCTCCGTCATCACTCGAATGCCTTATGCCCCCGTCGGAGCTAAGTATATATGCCGAGCAGGTATGTGAGGCATCGTAATATTTTTTCTTTGTACGCTTTATGATATCTTCCGCCTCTTCTTCAGTCTTTACCTCCGCCAGCAATGCGATAAATCGCGACTTTTTCACTTCCGTTTCAGCCTGTGCCTCTTTTTTTACCGTTTTGTAAGCCAAGCTACACTCCCTTTCCGCCTATCCTTCCGCACCGTCATCCGTAATATGACCATCTCCTCCGTCCGTGTCCGCAGGATCCGGCACAACTTCCGGACTTAAATGAGTGCTGCACTTTGAGTCCTTCATCTCCTGTGAAAGTATATACGGCGTATCCGCTGTAGGATACTTTCTCTTCACAGTCCTTCCGTTGGCATCGTTTTGTGTTATTTCCTCATTTTTAATCAAAAATACCTTGCTTTCCACATCCTCCGCAGGGCAATAAGGACCTGCAATCTCTCCCGAGGTCTTGCATACATTCAGCTTCACATGTACATCGCAGCTTTCTGTAGGTACTGTTCCGATAGCAAAATATTCCTTTCGCACCGTGCTTCCCCCCTGAGCCAAATCACAAAGTCCGGAAACCGCCAATTTACCGCATTTTGAACAAATCAGCGCAGTAGTTACCGAGTCCGGCACCTCAAAAGCTTTTGATGCAAGCTTCTTTTTAACTCCTATCTGATCCATAATCGCTTTCCAGATAGGCAGATGTCTTCCCGCATTGCCGGTAAGAGAGCCGTTGTCATCATATCCCATCCAAACGGTACAGGTGTAGTACGGTGTATACCCCGATATCCATATATCATTATCATTGGTCGTGCTTCCCGTCTTTGCAGCCTGCCCCATGTTGTAGTCTGCAAGCTTCGCCCTGTATGCCGTAGCATCAGGTCTTGCCAGTACATCTTTCATTGCATCTGTAAGAAGAAAAGCTGTGGACTCTTTCATGACCTGTCTTGACACAGGCTTATGCTCCAGCACCACATTTCCTTCATGGTCAAGTACCTTGCTGTAAAAGCTCGGTTTCATATATACGCCCTTGTTGGCTATTGCCGCATAAGCGCCTGTAATCTCCAAATTCGTAGTACCCTTTGAAAGCCCTCCCAGAGCAACCGCATAGTTGCTGTCATCCTCCGTGAGAGTGGTAATTCCGAGCGCTTTCAGATATGCAAATGCCGTCTGCAGCCCCATAGCCTCAAGCGCCTTAACCGTAACTACATTCATGGAGCGGTAAATTCCTCTTCTGTAGCTTGACCATCCCTCATAGCTTTTACCCCACCAATTGCGCACCTCTTTATTGCTGTAAGGGTAAAAATACTCTCCGTCGTCCTGTACGCTCGCAAGCGTAAAGCCTGCCGTATCAAGAGCGGGCAGATATGTGGAAAGCACCTTAAACAGCGAACCCGGCTGCCTTGTAGTGTCGGTTGCTCTGTTTAATGTGAGATTTCCCGTTTTTTTGCCTCGTCCTCCCACTATAGCCACTACCGCTCCGGTGCTCTGGTCAACCACCGACACGGATACCTGCGGCTCTATGGTATACTCCGCACGCTCTCCTATGACCTCTCCGCCGTCCTTCAGCTTTGCCGTCTTGAACTTTTCTATGTAAGGATCCGCATCTCCTTTATTATTAAACATTACATCTTCAAGTTCAAACATTTTCTGAATATGCCCCTCGGAATAGTTCTTAATCTTTCCGTCCTTATTCTGTATGGACAGGGCATAAGTCAGCTTCCACTTCTTAGGCATTCCCAGATAATTATTTTCGTCCGCAACCACGCTGTTGCAAATCTTCTGTATGGCGGAGTCCTGATATGTATATATCTTAAGTCCTCCCGAATAAAGGTAGTTGTAAGCCTGTGTAACCGTGTAGCCTTTTTCTTCGCACAAATCCTCAACCACCTGATTTATCGTAGCATCTACATAGTATGAGTTTACGGAAGTATCCGACTTTATCTCTTTGTTTACCGCCTTTATCCTTGTGTAAACATCGTCCTCTTCCGCCTCTTTTTTCTCCGCTTCGGTAATATATCCCAGCCTGAGCATGTTTTTCAGCACTTCCTTGCGCCTTGCCTCGTTGTTCTCCGGATAAGTAATAGGATTGTTTGCCGTAGGGTTCTTGGTAATGCTTGCTATAACGGTCGCCTCTGAAATGGTAAGGTCTTTAACATCCTTATTGAAATATCTGAGAGCTGCCGTCTGCACGCCCAAGGTATTCTGACCGAGGTTTATAGTGTTGAGATAATATTCAAGAATCTCGTCCTTGGAATAAATATTTTCTATCTGTATGGCGAGATACTGCTCCTGTATTTTTCTTTCCACCTGAGCCATAAACGCCTCTTCTTCGCCGCCGTCAAACACTTGGTTTTTAAGAAGCTGCTGAGTTATCGTACTCGCTCCCTGTCTTTTTGCCCCTCCCGAAAGCAGCGCAACAAAGCCCGCCCTGAAGAGTCCTTTTACATCAATCCCTCCATGCTCATAAAACCTTTCATCCTCAATCGCAAGAAATGCCTCCTGCACCTGCTTGGGTATATCTTCGAGGTTCTTATATATTCTGTTAGCTCCTGCGCCTATTACAGTACGCATCTTTTTGCCCTTGCTGTTGTATATATTGGTCTGAAAGCCTGTAGGCATTATGTTTACCGACTTTATTTCCGGCGCCTTGTCCAGTATCCCCTTTACCGCTCCGTAAGCCATATATCCGCCCACAACGGCTGCCGCAACCACTGCAACCATAGTAAGCCTCACCAGCCATATAAGCACTTTTGAAGTAAGCTTTTTTGTAATAAAGCCGTACTCTCTTTTTTTCCTGTTTAAATTAAACCTACCGTAGCCCATAAAACTCCTTTTTCAAAACCGCAGACCTTTATCAGTCAGTCATCAGACTTAAAAATTGAACTGCAGGCTCCGACAATTTTTTAATATCATTATAGCAGGCGGCTATTCCCCTCTCCGGAAGCGAGTCCGCTATCTTTATAACAAATATTTCCCCATTTTTTTCATCAGACAGGCAAAAGTCGGGTATACAGGCTATGCCCAAACCGATTTTTGCAAGGTCTATTAAAAGGTCGTTGCTTGCGAGCTCAATATCCGGAACAAGCTCCAGATGCTTCTCCAGAAAAATTTTATGCAGAAATTCACTGGTTGTGGAGCCTTTATCAAGCATCATCATAGGATACTTCTGCAGCTCCGAAAGCTCCTTGACTCCTCCAAGCAGCTTCGGAAATGCCTGTCTGCTTGCGATGAACACATCCTTGAACTCTCTGAGCGCCACCGTTTTCCCCACCTGTCCGAGCGCGCTGTTCGGCGTATTTACTATGATAATATCTACCACACCCTCTTTGAGATAATCCACGCATTTTAACGAAGTTCCGTTAACCACCTTAATGTGTACATTCGGATATCTGCTGTGGAACTCTTTGAAATAAGGCTTAAGATAGTATCTGCATATTGTATCGCTGGCGCCTATGCTGAGCTGACCGCCGTTTAAGGATTTTGACTCAAGGATGCGCGCTTCTCCAAGACTTATAAGGTTTATTGCAGGCTCCACATGATTAAACAGTATCTCGCCCTCCTTGGTAAGCTTTACCCGCTTTGTGCTCCTTATAAACAGCTTCTGCTCAAGCTTTTTCTCCAACACCTTTATGGACTGGCTTACTGCCGACTGAGATATAAACAGTTCCTTGGAGGCTTCTGAAAAACTTAGCGTCTTTGCAACATGGTAAAAAACTTTATACAATTCATGGTTTATATCCATCTCATACCTACCTATTTTATTAGTAAAACTAATTCTTAAATTTAGATTTTATCATAATACTGATAAGTATTCAAGATATGCCGCCTCATGAATTGTATTCTTAACAGCACAAAAACGGCACAGGAGTCCTTTTACAGTCCCCCTGTGCCGTATGTATTCTATCCTATCCAAGCCTTTATGGTTGCTTCATCTATCTCATACACCGCCGAGCCGCTTACCGAAAAGCCCGCTCTTACTTCCGCTCCCTCACAAATCCTTCTTATGTCATCAAGGCTGTTGCCCAGCCCGCTGCCCTCATGCGTACAGAACGGCATTATAATCTTATCCTTAAAATCAAACTTTTCTAAAAATGTAAACATTGCCATCGGCATAGTTCCCCAATAGTTGGGATATCCGAGATATATGGTCTTATATTCATCTATACTTTCAATACAGCCCACTATCTCAGGTCTTGAATTCTTCGCCTTGTCTTCCTTGCTTTCCTCCACACAAACCTCGTAATCGGAGGAGTACGGTGTAAGAGGTACAACTTCAAAAAGCCTGCCTCCCGTAAGCTCTGCTATTTTTTCCGCAACAACCTCGGTATTTCCCTTCTCAATTCTCCTGACATTACCGTCGAAGTAATTTTCACCTTTTCTCGAAAAATATGCCACCAATGTACTCATAAAT
>JBHADN010000132.1:0-5246 GCA_041855085.1 Catonella sp. | reverse complement strand
GGGAGAAGAAGAGGTTTTAAAAACGGCAAACGGATATCTTGTAAGAATGACGGGCAAGAGAGAGGGAGAAGCCGATTTTATGGGTATAAATGCCGGCATTAAAGACATTTCCTTTAAGGAAAATATGACGGAAAACAACTGCTTTTATTTTGCAAGGCAGGCGGCAGCGTATATGAAGTACGGAGTATTCAGTGCGGCAGGAGAGAAAATAATTAAGAATGCCGAACTTATAAATAATGCGGAAAAAGGTGCGGATGCTCTGAAAAAGATAGTCAGAGCAAAGACGGATGCGGAAAAAAAGCTGTTGTCGATACATAAAGCAAGAAAAAAGGCGGAGGAAAAGGCGGAAAAAATAAATAAAGGGCTGAAAGAGCTGAGGAATATTTCGGATGATATCGAGTCGGGAAGTTTAGATTTGGAAAAAGCGAGAAAGAACATAGGTTCTGTATTGAAAAATATGAACGATGACAGGCGTGAGGCCGAAAGTGCATTGCAGGAATACAGTAGAGAAAAGAAAGAGGCTAGCGGACTTTTAGAGGAATATGACAGGGTATTTGAAGAGGAGAGTAAAAAGCTGGACGAGGAGGCAGCAGCCTCGCTCAACAAAAGCAAGGCTGAGGTTACGGAGTTTAACGAGGAAAATTTTAGGGCGAAGGTGGATGAAAGTATCGCCTCGGTAAATGAAGTGGGGGCTGTGATAGAAAAAGAGGATATGAAAGCGGATGAATTGCGGACTGCGCTGTCAAAAATTAAAACGGCTGATAAAACTGAATCAGAAGAGATACCGCAGCTTGACGGCAAGGTTAATGCATATATCAGAAATACGGAGTCAATAACCCATGAGGGGGCAGCGTCGGGAGGACTCGCATGGTTTATGCCCAAGGGAAAAAAGGTATCAAAGCTTAAGGTAAAACCTGCGGTCTGGGGAGAGGTACGGACAATGGACGGCGGCAGTCTTAGTCTTATAGACAGGGGGCTTCTGGTGTTGTACGCAAAACGGCATTTTTATAATTTTCTCTCAGAACCGAAGAAAAATGCAGAAAAAGAGGCTTTAAGATACGGCATTGAATATCTTGTAATGGGGGCTGACAGCGACGAGGAAAATCTTTCGGCAGTAGTATACCGAATATTCGGCATAAGGACGCTGAGCTCATTTGCCTATTTGCTTACAAGGCAGGACAAGGTAGCGGAGGCAAGAAGCATAGCTGTATCAGTAGCCGGCGCATTCGGGATACCTGCGGCGGTATCAATTATAGAAACGGGCATACTTATGGGTTGGGCTGCGGATATGGCAAGAGGAGAAGTAAAGCTGCTCCTTGAAGGCAAGGAGATAGCCCTGTTTCCGGGAAATGAGGCAATAAAGGCAGGATATCTGAACTTTCTGGATGCATTTTTAGCAGCGGAATACAGCAAGCTGCCCGAAAGGATGGTAAGGCTTATAGAGCATAATATAAGGCTTAGGTATAAGAAGTCGTTTAGGGCGGACGGACTGTATGCAGGAGTGGACTGCACGGTAAATTATGTGGTGGAGCCGAGAATATTCAGACTGTGGTTTTTGGATTCTTTTTTGCAGAAAGATTTTAACGGTTGGGAAACGGAACTCTTTATAAGCCGTAGTTTATCGCGCACAGGAGGGTAGATTTTTACCGCAGAGTCATTTTATTTTTTGAGGAGGGAGGTTGCAGAGTGTCCATATTTAGCGGTGTAAGAAAGGAGAGATCCCTTTATAGAAGAATAGTCTTTTCACAGCTTTTGCTCCGAGCGGAAGTACAAATTAAACACAAAAATAAATCGGAAATAATGAAGCCGCTTATATGGGCAGCCTGCAGGCTCTCTTACTCGGTAAAGGCTTCGCTGACCGTGGAAGCGGCGCTCATTATGCCGTTTTTTATAATAGCTGTAAGTCAGATAATATTTTGGACGGGTTTTCTTGAAGTACAGGCAGAGCTGAATGCGGAAGTCAATTCAATATCAAGAAGAATGGCGGAAACTGCATTTATAGAGATGGACGGGGAAGTTTTTCAGGAACCGGAAAATATAGAGATAGCAAAGGGCGAACTTTTGAACGGAATATATTTTGAGAGGCTTTCAGTAGCAAGACCTTTTGTAGGCAGATGTTATAAAGAAGCTGATTATAACAGCACAGACAGTGATGAAAGAGCGGTTTTTGTGACAAAGAACGGCAAAGTGTACCATACAAGCAATGTCTGTACCCATATAAAGCTCTCGGTAAGAGAGGTCGCTCACAGTTCGGTAAGCGCGCTTAGAAATGAGGGAGGCGGCAAGTATTACCCCTGTGAATATTGCATGAGAAAAAAGGTTGCGGACAGGGTTTATATAACAGGGGAGGGCAGCAGGATACATGCGGATAAAAACTGTGGCGGAATTAAGAGAACTGTAAATATTATGGTAAAGCGGAGGGCGGAGGCGGAGGGCTACAGTCCCTGTATGCGCTGTGGAAAGATATATGATTGAATTGGTAGTGTTGGCTGTATTATCTGTTGCGGATATTATAAAAAGAGAAATACATATATCGGTTATGTCGGCGGCGGTAATTATCTGGAGTATTCCTCTTATAATCGAAAACGAAATAAATATATACAGGATTGCAGCAGGAGTGTTACTAATATTGTTCAGCATAGTTACTATGCAGGCTATAGGATTGGCTGATGCCGTAGTGCTTTTTCTAATAGTCTTAAAAACAGGGATTGCAAAAATGCTGATAGTATTTTTTGTGGCGGATGTTGCATTTCTTATATTTTCCGGACTGAGGTTTTGTATCGGAAAGAGAGATAAGGAGCTGCCTTTTATTCCCTTTATCACTCTGGCGTACGGTTTACAGTTGATTTTAGATTATTATCGGACTTAAAAACGGGAGGAGAATTATGAGGCTGAGGGGCAGTATGGTACTTGAGGCGGCAATTATATTTCCTATGATAGTTATCATTATTTTTGCCATAGTATTTTTCGCATATTACAAGCATGATATGGTAGTGCTCAAAAGCGGTATGAGGACAGACATTATGAGAACTGTTGCAGAAAATGATGCAGCTTACCTGAAGGGAGATAAAAATGATTTCGGATTATTTTATCTGGGAATTGACAATGTATCTGCAAATTATGACGGGAAAGAGGGGAAAATATCTGTAAGGGCCGATATTGAGAGATTTCCTTTTATATCAGGCTATATAGATGAGAATGCGGTTAATGAAGGCTTGAAGGAGAGCCGCAAGGTTTATATGCCGCAGGAAACGCTGCGCAGATTGAAAGCGTTGGAGGAGTTTATAGATAAATAGGGAGTTTTATGGAAAAATTTACTTATATTCAGGAGGGTGGAACTAATTATCTTAAGTCGGACAGAGTAAGTGCCTGTGATTATATTTCCGCCATGCTCATACATAATGATATACCAGGTATAGTTTCGGCAAGCTTCAGGAGTCTGAACTCGGAAAGCTATGTCTGCTACAATATGAACAGTCTTATACCTATAAGTCAGTCCTTGGAGATAACTAAGTTTAACGGCGACAGAGCGGAGGAATTTCTGCGCTCTTTTATAAGCGTGTATAAGAGTATGGAGGAGTTTTTGCTTCCGCTTGAAAGGCTTGTGGCATCAAAAGATTACATATATGAGCATTATGGCAAAAAAGAGGGATTTTTTTGGATTTGCGGAAATGAAAGGTACACTGGTAAGCTTTCGGAACTGTTTGAAGAGCTGCTTGATAAGCTGGATTACAAGGATGATAAGGCGGTAAAAATATTCTACGCTTTGTATCAGACGGCGAAAGAAAGTGAGGACTTGTCTGTCGGGAATGAGGCTTTGTCCTATGTGACAGGTCTTACAAGGGTAAAGGAAAGGGCGGAAGAGATATTGTCTGCCCCGTACAATAGCCTTGATGCGGATGCGATTAAGAGGATGGAGGATGAAAACAGGCGGGAATACAGGGAGGAGTTTGTAAGTTTTACAGAAAATAGGGATATACCACAAAGAGAAGAAAAGGAGGAGTTTATAGAAAAATATAAAAAACTCAAGAAAAATGAAAAAATCGGAAAATATGAAAAAACTGAAAAATACGCCCTGCCCGATTTTAAAAATAAGCTGAAAAAATTCTGGAAATACCTATGCTCAGATATAGGAAGCAAGGAGCAAACAGTAGATGAAAGATTTGAGGTGTGTGAAAAAGAACAGGCGTATAATGTGAGAGAATCGGCATATAAAAAAACTGCTCCAAAAGAGGAGAACGATTACAATCCTACAATGCTGCTCACAGGTGCAATGACAGGCGGCGGCATATACTGCCTCAGTCCGGAGGACAGGAACGGTAGTAACATATTGCTTACAGAATATCCGTTTTTTATTGGAAAGGCGGAAAATAATATACATTTCAAGATTGAGGACAGTACGGTAAGCAGATATCATGCCAGAATCGACAGGGTGGAGGAAGAATTTTTCATTACCGACTTAGGCTCCACCAACGGTACTTTTTTAAACGGGATAAGGCTGATGCCGTTTGACAGGGTAAAAATAAGTATAGGAGATTTCACGGTCATTTCAAGGAAGAGATATGAATTTAAGTACCTCTCCTGATACTTGAAGGTCAAAACATGCTTGTCTTTTGTCGCAACCGGATTTATACTTGAGTTAGGCTTTACTTTATGATATATATTGTGAGTTATTTTCGGTAAGTAATTTCTGATGTGTGAAAGGTGGCAAATATGAAGAAGAGAAATTTGGTCTTGGCGGCAGCAGGCACAGCCGTTGCAGTCGGAGCGGGGGTTGCGGTAAAAGTTCTGTGTCGTTTTTATGAGTCTGCAATACTCAGAAACTCCAGATATGCAGATAAAAAGGAGGAAGGTGTATATTCTGACGAGCCTGAAAAGCAGAGGGCATATGAAAAAGCGAAAGAGTGGCTTGACGGAATTAAAAAAGAAGAGGTTGAAATAAAATCCTTTGATGACCTCAGATTACATGGCACATTTATTCCTGCGGAAGAATATACTACTACAACTGTAGTGTTGGTGCATGGTTACAGAGCGGACTGGTTCAAGGATTTCGGGCTTATGCTTGAATTCTATCATGAAATGGGAGTAAACATCCTGCTTCCCGATGACAGGGCACATGGCAAAAGCGAGGGAGAGCATATAGGCTTTGGGTATTTTGACCATTTTGATGTGGAAAAGTGGGTAGACTATCTCATACTGAGGTTCGGAGAAAATTCAGCCATATTTTTACATGGTATGTCTATGGG
>JBHADN010000131.1:0-5998 GCA_041855085.1 Catonella sp. | reverse complement strand
AAATCATCGACAAGCTGTTGGATGAACTGACGGCAAGATACGAAGTTGTTTTTGTAGATTTAAAAAGATTGAATACATTGACAACCAAAAGAATTGTGGAAAGGTCGGACTGTATATTTTTAAATTGTCTGCAGGATGAATTCCGCATGAATGACTTTCTTAAGAATTATTCGCTGGATGTCGAAAAGCTGTTTTTTGTTATAAGCAAATTAAATGATAATTCCAATACAGGATTTGATAACTTTTTAATGGAGAACGGTATAGAGGATAGCAGGGTTTCCTACATTCCTCGCAATGAAGTCATAGAATCAGCCTGTAGAAACGGCTCGCTCTCCAGCTTCTTAAGTAAAAATTTATGGGTGGTAAGGGGAGAGAAGAACTTTGAATTGATATCACAGATTAGAAAAATGACATCGTTTATAAAAAATAGAGCTGCAAAAAGTAAAGGGCGAGAAGAAGCAATATGATTTTCGGCAAAAGAATAATTAGTAAAAAAGAATTCCTGCCGAACGGCTTTGAGGAACTTCTGGATTGTATCCGAGAAGATTTCCTACAGCAATTAAGAGTGAATTTGTCCGCAGAACCCTTTTCAGGCAGTGAGCGCAGGTTCAGGATAAAAAAGAGAGAGAATTTGAGGGAAGCACTCAGATTATGCGGTTTTGGGAATGAATCTGCCAAAATATTCATAAAGGCGCATATTGTACAACTGCTCTCCGACAAGTACGGAATTGATAATGAAAATATTGATAAATTCTTAACTATAGATGCCGAGTATAAATTCAAGGTTTTGCTTGACACTTATCGAGAGCGATACGGCAGCCTGGCATTGGAAAATCTGATAAAAGATTGTTTTGGCAACATATTGGTCGAAAGAAACCGAAAGATAGATGATAATGCTGTAAACAGAGCGTTTATGCGGTATGGGAAAAATGTCCTCAGTTTCCCGGAAAAGATGGAAATTCTATCTCAAAAAATATATGAAAGCTATAAAGGAAATGGAGTAATAGACCAGCTTCTTCCTATGACCATAGACGGGATTTCAGGCGGAGTGTCGGAAAATAAAGGATGTTTCACGGTATGGCTTATGTATAAGGGAAATACCGTAAATCTGTCATTTTTAAAATATCGGGATGAGATTGAGATAAAGCGGATTTGCAGAAATTTGTGCAGAAGCTACGGACTGGGACAATTGTCCGAAAAAAAGGGATATATGGTTGCCGAGCTTTCCGACGGCTCAAGAGCGGCTATATCACGGCCGCCGTTTTGTGAGAGCTGGAGCTTTTTTATAAGAAAGTTCAGAACCGAAACGATTTTGGAAATTGAAGACCTGATAAACGGAGAAGGGGCGGATGTCGTCATAAAGCTGATAGACTATATAGTAAAGGGGCAAAGAATTGTCGCAGTAACAGGCGAGCAAGGCTCGGGCAAGACTACGCTTCTCTCTGCAATTGTGGGTTTTATACCGGAATGGCTGAATATAAGAGTTGTGGAGATGTCCTTTGAACTGCATTTAAGACGGAGATTTCCGCACAGAAACATAGCCAGCTTCAGGGAAACCGAGGGAGTGGGAGTACAGGAAGGACTGGACTTTATTAAGAAAACTGACGGAGGTGTGACTGTACTGGGAGAAGTTGCCTCTATGCAGGCGGTTGTGTTCCTGGTACAGCTTTCACAAAATGCCTCATCATTTACTCTTTTTACTCATCATGCAAAGGATACTGCGGAATTGGTTCATTACATAAGAAATTCGCTGCTCATGAGGGCAAATTTCAGAAATGAAAGAGTTGCGTTGTCACAGGCGGTGAATGCAGTTAATTTTAATATCCATACAGTAAAAAATGAGTTTGGAGAAAGATATATAGAAAAGATAAGTGAAATAGTGCCGGAAAGCTCTGAAGAGGGCTTTTCGGAGAGGATAATAGTCCGCAGAAGAGGAAAAGCCTATGTGACCGACGCTGAGCTTGGCAGAAAGACGGTAGAGTCCGTATACAAAAACCTTTCGGCTGATGAGAGGCAGGAGTTTTTAAAGTTTTTAAGATTATGGCGAAAGGAGGAAAATGGAGAGGCTATTTTATAATATTTACAGACTTTTGGATATGACAGTGATTGGCAGGCTGTTGATTGCAAAAACGGAGTTTGAGGTAGTAAAATATCTGCCCTTTGACGACTACGGAATCGGCGTAAATACTGTAAAAGTCCTGATGAGTAATCTGTTAAAAGCCTTTGCGCTTTTCGCCCTGACCTTTGTTATAGCGGGATTTGATAAAAAATATCTTCTAATTGCCGTAGTTACGGGTGTTGCCTGTTATACGGACAGCTTTATAAAATGGAAGAGAAAGCAGGAGATGACCATACTTAGGCAGTTGTCGTCATATCTTAGTGAACTCAGACATGAATACTACAGAAACAATGATGTGGAAGAGGCGTTTGAGGCGGCATTCGACTCGGCGGGAGAAGAGCTTAAGCTTCATTTGGGACTTATAGAAAGTGAGTTTGCAAATGAAGGAACACCGAAGAATTGCGGACATATGTTATCGGGGAGGTTCTTGGTCATATTTTCGGCAATCTGTCAATCTGAAATAAAGTATGGGGATGGAGGAAAAGATTTTGTAAGCAACCTTGATGAACTGCAAAAAAATATAGATTCGGATCTGTTAAAATGGGATAGAGAAGAATTTTTATTCAATTCGGTATTCTTTATAATAATTTCAGCATTTATCGCCATGCCTGTTATGGAAAGATGGGCGGTTTCGCAGGTAGAAGAGTTGGCAGGATTTTATGACGGATACAAGGGAAGTCTGACAAGGGCGGCAAGTGTTCTGGTTACGGTATTGATGCTGGCATTTTTTGAAAAGATGCAGGGAGGAAGAAAGGAGGGAACATCTCCATTGCTGTCGGCTATCTTGGAGGTAAAACCTATCAATGAGTTTTTAGAAAGAAACTTTAAGAAAGAAAAAGCAGGGAGCAGGATGGTAAAGATTTTTGAGGAGTATTTTCCCGAGCGCTCGTACAGTCATTTTGTGCTTTCGCGTATTATGTGGTTTTTGTTTTCCTTTGCCCTAAGCTTTGTCTGGCTTTGCAGATGGAGCTCATCTCCGCTTTTTCCGGCAGTTTCATTGGTAATAGCCGTTTTATCTACATTCATCCCGCATCTTATGCTGGTGCTTGACGGTATGTTTTACGAGTCGGAGCTCGAAGAAGAAATAGGACAGCTTAGAATTATGGCTGTATCGCTTTCTACTGCAATTGGAATGACAGCCGAGGAGATGTTGCTGTGGATGGAGAATTTTGCCCTGTATCTGAGAGAAAGCCTCTCAATCTGCCTCGACCGGATAGGAGAGGATGAAAATAAAGCTTTAAGGGAGCTAAGGGACAGGTGGAAAACAACAAGTTTTACGGGTATTGCGGACAACCTTCTGTCAAGCGACAAAATAGGTATAAAAGAGGCTTTTGCAGATATATTTTCCAGAAAGGATTATTATACGGCAAAAAGAAGGCAGGAGCAGGAATTGAACGTAAGGAAGAAAGAAGCCGTGTTATCCGCATTTATGTACCTGCCGTTTATGCTTACAGTAGGAATTTATATGATAGCGCCGTTCTTGTATGTAAGTATTAAAAATTTGATGGACATAACAAACAGTTTCAGCTAAGGAGGGTTTATGAGTAACGGATTGAAAGGGTTGACGCTTGCCGCAGGTGTAATTATTACCTGTATAGTAATAAGCATAGCATTTTTTGTTACAAGGGAGGCTAAAGATATAGCGGCGCAAGGTATAGGACAGATGGGGGAATATACTACGGAGATGGCAAACGGCGGAATAGAATTTTACAATGAGCTTACTTTGTCAGGTAATGAGGTAATACGAACAGCTAAACGGCTGCGAAATAAAACCAATATATATATTATAACAAATGAAAATAAAACTACTATGTCCGAGGGGAAAAAAGTAGACAACATAACCTGGCTTACAGAAAATGTATATCCATACGGAAATTTTGTAGGCAAAGTCAGATATAAGGATGATGGGAGCGTGGACAGGCTGACTTTTGTACAACAAGTACAGTAGCGGTGCATTATGCAGAAAATAACGGGATTTTTGCGCCTGTTATCGGGGGTAGTTTTATTTGCGGCTGCGGTTGGGTTGGTTCTTATTGAGGAAAGTAGGCTTGCAGGGATTGAAGAACTTGTAAAAATGGAGATTTTATGGCGGTTTTTGGGAAATTCTGGAGCATAATGGTGGGATTTGTACTTATTTTTGTCTGCCCTGTCTATATAGCTGAAATGAGGAATGCAATGCTTACCGACATTGCTCTCTTAAATGCGGCGGATAATTTTTTGGACAGGGTAAAGTATTCCGGGTATATAGACAGGGCTGAACTTGAAAAATTTTATACCGAAATTTCCGTTTTATCCGATAGGAGGCAGATACGCCTGACACATAGGAGGAGGGCGGTGCGTCCGGTTTTTGAAGGTGATGAGATTGTGGACAGCAAAGAGTTTTATATAGAAGTTTCGGCAGATGAAATAAAAAGCAGACTTAGTGCCGAAAATAAGTATAAGTTCAAGATAGGGGATGAGGTTTCGCTCGTAATATACGAGGAAGAAAGAGGATACCCGTTTTTTAGAGGAAGAACGCTTGAACTGGGAGGAATGATAGAAAATGAGTATATCAAAAGCTAGCACTCTGACCGCGTTATTCATACTCGCCATGACCTTAGGAGGAATTGTAAGGCTTTGCAACATCTATCTTTTGTTAAGGGAGGAAATTATATTTGAAAACAACTTAACGGAGATTGTAAAGGCGGGTGCTACTGATGCACAGGAGGATTTCCGAAAATCGGGAACGGAGCTTGTGCAGGCATATACGGAGGAAAACAGGTTAAGGGCTGTGGAAGGTTCAAAGGAATTAACCGCGGACAATGAAAGAAAGGCACTTCTTAACAAGGCTTATTATAAGTACGGAGGGGAAGAAGTAGGCACGGTAAAGAGATATGAGAGATACAATGTTAAATACAATGAGGATTTGTATAAGGTAAGGGCAAAAAATGCCGAAAGAATATATTTCTTTGTATTTAATTCGATTTATCATAACTCACAGTTTTGCAGCAATCTCGAAACGGGCTCGTCAAAGCCCGGTATATATTCGTCTATGGAAGAGTGCGCGTTGTCAGGTGCATATCCATGCATAAAATGTGTGCTTGGGCAGTAAGGAGGGAAGGTGGAGAATTCACTTAGGATGTTGACTATGGCGGCAGGAATTTTTATAACCTGCGTTATAGTCAGCTTTACCCTGTTAGTCATGCGTGAGGGGTTAAATCTGGGAAGGATATTTGTTTCCGATATTAACGAGTATGAGAGAGAATACGAGGAACACAGACTCACGAAGTTTGATACTGAGAGGGTAAGCGGAGCAGAGGTAATAAATATAACGAGAAGATATCAGAAAGAAATTCAGATAACCGTGACAAATGGGGCTGAAAGCAGAGTATTTTCAAAGGCAAACGAGCTCAAGATATATGAGAATTCTCCTGAGCGAGGTTTTTATATAGAGCCTTATGAGGAATATGTCGGATCGGTTACAAGGGATACTAACGGAAGAATAGCAGGACTGATATTTACTTTGAAAAGGGGTTAGGAATGATTAGGAAGATTTTAAAAAAGTTAGTTATTTTTACTGTTGTTTTAAGTATAGCGGCGGGAGTGTCGGCAAGGTTTGGAGAAGTCAGTGTAAGGGCGGAGGAAAAACTGTGTAATGCACAGATGTTGTCCGATTACCTTATTGGAAAGTTAAAGCTTGATATTCCGATAGGGACGAAATTTGGTTACACAATTACAGATTTTGAAAAAGCAGGAATGATATTTCCGAAAACACTTACCACTTGGTATGATGCAGTTACGGTAGAAGACCTTGCCTCAGTATGCACCTCTCTTTTGTCCGTCATTGGAGAGGATAAGGACGATGACGAAGAAATGGACTATAATATCGAAAGACTTTTT
>JBHADN010000130.1:0-4251 GCA_041855085.1 Catonella sp. | reverse complement strand
GGAGGCGTTTCCCGGGATTTTTCCAAGGGAAAGTATTGGAAAGCTCTTTGGCTTTCCAGGGCTTTGACTTCACTGGAAAATATGCTATAATTCTTTCTTTGCTTTCTCCGGGAAATATGTTATACTGCAAAAGCGGCTATGACAGAGCCGCAGGGCGTTTGCTCTTGAGGCTCCATGGTCAAGCGGTCAAGACACCGCCCTTTCACGGCGGTAACACGGGTTCGATTCCCGTTGGAGTCAGATATGGATGGCGCATATCTAGGGATGTGTTTCCATATTACATATGCCATATGCGGTTGCCTTTGGCAACTTGTCAAATGGTTATATGGACCTTTAGCTCAGTTGGTTAGAGCAACCGGCTCATAACCGGTCGGTCCTGGGTTCGAGTCCCCGAAGAACCACTCGATACTTTTTTTAAGTTGGGGTCTTAGCTCAGCTGGGAGAGCATCTGCCTTACAAGCAGAGGGTCACAGGTTCGAGCCCTGTAGGCCCCATTTATTATTTATCAATTGCCGGTGTGGCGGAATTGGTAGACGCCCGGGACTTAAAATCCCGTGGGTAGTGATACCCGTACCGGTTCGACCCCGGTCACCGGCATTAAGGCAGCTAAAAACAGCTACAGATGAATTCTGTGGCTGTTTTTGCTATAGTACAGATCAGCAGTGAGCCGGGCAGGGAAACAAGAACTGTTGTCGGCATCTGACATAGGGAGTTGCGGTTAATGTATATCAGAACTTTATCGGACTATTGTTTGGAAAAATTCGGCACAAAGGTGTACAGACTTTCATTATCTACAGGATGCACCTGTCCAAATCGTGACGGAACAGCAGGAGTAGGGGGCTGCAGTTTTTGTTCTGAAGGAGGTTCGGGCGAGTTCGCAGAGAGGGCTGAGGATATAGATAAGCAGATAGATGCGGCTAAAGAAAGAGTAAAAAATAAGTTTCCCAAGACAATTCCAGAGGAAGATAGGAAATATATTGCTTATTTTCAGTCATTTACCAATACCTACGGCGAAACAAAACGACTTTGCAGTATGTTCAGGAACGCAGTGAAAAGACCTGAAATTGTAGCTTTGTCTATAGGAACAAGACCTGACTGTTTAAAAGAGGATATGCTCGACAGTTTGGAAGAGATTAATAAGATAAAACCTGTTTGGATTGAACTGGGACTACAGACCGTAAATGAGGAAACGGCAGCACGAATTAACCGAGGGTATAAACTGGAAGTATTCCAACACCAATATATAGAACTCAAAAAGAGAGGAATAGAGGTAATAGTACATGTAATTTTAGGGCTTCCATACGAAACAAGAGAGGATATGTACGCGACAGTAAGGTATTTGGCTGAGCTTTCCCCAAGACCTGACGGAATAAAACTGCATTTGCTGAATATACTTAAGGGAACAAGGCTTGAAAAGGAGTATAAAGAAAAGCCGTTTCCGGTAATGACTTTAGAGGAGTATGCAGAAGTGCTTGTAGAATGTCTGAAAATACTTCCAAATGATGTAGTGATACACAGAATGACGGGAGATGGCGATAAGCGTCTGTTGGTAGCTCCCCTGTGGTGCGCGGATAAGAAGAATGTGCTGAATACTGTAAACAAAAAAGTAAGAGAAGCAAATAGGTAGGATAGTGTGGCGAAGAATAAATACTACGCTGTAAAGGCGGGAAAGAAAACGGGAATATACACAAATTGGGAAGAATGCAGGGAACAGGTAATAAATTTTAAGGGAGCAATCTATAAAGGCTTTGTGCTTAGGGAGGATGCCGAGAATTACTTAAAGGGCAATGAAGCCGCGGTTGAGGAGGAGATTTGCGAAAACGGCGTTATTGCCTATGTTGACGGCAGCTTTGTAGAGGGTAATAAATTCGGCTGTGGCTGTGTAATAATAAAGGCAGGAGAGATAATAGAGGAAATATCGGAAGCTTTTGAAGATGAAGAACTTGCCGGGATGAGAAATGTGGCAGGAGAGATTAAGGCTTCGGAGCTGGCTATGAAATATGCGCTTGACAACGGATATAAGGAGTTGTCAATCTATCATGATTATCAGGGGATTTCGAGCTGGTGTCTGGGAGAATGGAAGACGAACAAGGCGGGAACAATAGCATATAAGCGGTTTTATGATGAAATAAAGGATAAGCTCAGAGTAAAATTTATTAAGGTTAAAGGCCATTCGGGAGATGAGTTTAACGACTTGGCAGACTTGCTTGCAAAAAAGGCTTTAAATATATGATATTGTTCAGATTTTGCGAATTTGTAAAGATGATAGCGGGTAATATTAAAAAAAGTTTGAAAATCGGATGACATTTATGCTTAAATAGTATAAAATGGGTTTCGTAATTAAACAAATTAAACATTGGGAAAGGCTTAGTATGAGGGTTAAAGCAGTTGATATTGCCAGAGCTACCGGGTTTTCCAAGGCTACCGTATCGTTGGCGCTTAATAACAGACCGGGAGTTAGTGAGCGTACGAAGAAAGAAGTTCTGGAATGCAAGCAGCGCCTTGAAAAGGATGAAAAGCTTTTAGACAGAATTCCGAAATATCACAGTCAGTCGCAGGGGCATGAGATAAAGGTATTGCTTATAAGCAACGGGTTCAAAAATATAAAGGGTGCTGAAATGGATCTCTGGACCGATGTTAATTCGGTTTTTGAGAAGTGTGCAAGAGAAAAGGGTTATACATTGGGGATTATGTATGTTGATTTTCTTGAGGACACTATAGACGATATGGTTACGGAATGCAATTCCGACAGAGTTGCAGGAGTGATTGTGATGGGTACGGAGCTGAAGGAAAGCGATGAGGAAAAGTTTTCGGAGATAGACAAGCCTATTGTTATATATGACTGGGAGCTGACAACCGTAAAATATCCCTGTGTAATGGTAAATAACAGACAGGGTATAAGCCTTGCAGTCAGAGAATTGCTGGAAAATGGACTTGAGGATATTGTATATTTGGGAAATTCAATGTTTATGTACAACTACATAAGCCGTCAAAGAGGCTTCAAAGATGCATTGGAAAAAAGCGGCAGAGAATTTGATAAAAAAAATATCGTTTTGGTGGGAAGCAGCGTTGATGAAGTGTATGAGTTTATGAAAAAATATTTGAAAAAAGCTTCACTTCCGGATGCATTCATAATGGACAGCTACCATGTATCAATAGGTACGATAAGAGCCTTGCAGGAGCTGGGGAAAAATATACCCGAGGATATAAGTCTGATAGGCGTGGATGTGTTGCCGCCGTTTTTAACAGGAGGATATAAGCTCACGGCTATAAGAATTCCGCATTCTGAAAGAGCATACTGGGTAATGCAGATGCTGTTCAAGGAAATGTCGGAGCCGGTATCTCTAAAGTCAAGATTATATACAAATTGCTCTCTGATTGAGGGAGAAACGGTAAAATCAAGATAAAAAATAAGGACAGGTTAAGAAATAAACCTGTCCTTATTTTTTTAAACTTTTTAATAAATTCTTTAATAGAAATATCATTATTTAAACTGCACAAAAAAGTGACCTTAAAATATACATTATAAACAAAAAAATAATTATACTAAAAAATGTGTTGAAATTAATAAATAATAATGCTAGAATTAAACTAAAATTAAACCAAATAAAGTTTAAAAGGTTTAAAAACAAAAAAACAGGAGGAAAAGAAATGAAAAGTAAAATGTTCAAAAAGGTGTTTTCAGGTGTGACAGCCTGCATTCTTTCTGCAGCAATGCTCATAGGATGCGGCAATAGCGGTACAACTTCAAGCGGTACTACATCAGGCGACACGACAAGTACCGCGGGCGAAGAAAAAGTTGAATTGTCGTTCTGGGCATTGCAGACAAGGCAGACAGCTCTTGATGCGCTCACAGAGAAGTGGAATTCAGAAAATCCGAATAAGAAAGTTACAGTTTCATATTATGCGACAGACGGCATAAAGGATGCGTGTAAGACAGCCGCACAGTCAGGTTCTCTTCCAAGTATGTGGTTTAACTGGGGAGGAGCGCTCGGCCAGTATTATGTTGACAATGATGTTACCTATGATTTGACCAAGTATGCGGCAGATAACAACTGGGCGGATAAATTCAGTGCGGGAGCGATGACTCTTTGTAATTTGTCAGGAGAGATGGCGGGATACCCTACAAGCTTTAATGTAATAGGGGTGTATTATAGAAAAGACCTGTTTGAGAAGGCGGGTGTGAGTGTACCCAGAGGTTCCGCCTCTCTTTCTCCGTTTTTTGATGCATTTCCGGAGCAGTCGGTTGAG
>JBHADN010000129.1:0-12558 GCA_041855085.1 Catonella sp. | reverse complement strand
TTTATTCATTACATATCCTCTATATCTCTTATCAGGCTCTCCACCTCTTCTCTTGAGGTAGCCCAGCTTGTACAAAATCTTACTATGTGAAGATTTTCACTATGTTTTCTCTCATACTCGAATGTATATTTCCCCGAAAGCCTTTTCATCTGCTCTTCGGTAAGCAGTACAAACTGCTGATTCGTAGGGCTTTCAATGTATGAGGCTATTCCCTTTTTTCTGAAAGCCTCTCTTATATCCATAGCATATTCTACGGCAGTTTCAGCTATTTTAAAATACAAACCGTCCTCAAAAAGAGCCTTAAACTGAAGTCCTAACAGCCATCCCTTTGCAAGCAACGCCCCATTCTGCTTTATATAGCTTCTGAAGCCCGTCTGAAGCTCCCTGTTCAGTATAACTACCGCCTCACCGAACATAGCCCCGCACTTCGTTCCGCCGCAGTAGAATACATCTGAAAGCTCCGCTATATCCTCTATGCTCACATCATTTCCCTTTGCTGCCAGACCGTAGCCGAGCCTTGCACCGTCCACAAAGAGATAAAGACCGTATTCTCTGCATACATTGCTTATAGCTCTCAGTTCATCCCCGGAGTATACCGTACCGTACTCCGTAGGAAATGAAATATACACCATCTTAGGCTCTGTTATGTGTTCTTTGACACCGCTTATGCGATAGCTTTCTGCCAGTTCTCTTACCTGTCCGGCAGTCAGCTTTCCGTCCTTACCTTTAACAGCTTCCACCTTATGCCCTGTATTTTCTATCGCTCCCGTTTCATGTACATTTATATGGCCTGAATCTGCGCTTATTACACTCTGGTAGCTCCGTAATGCGGCTGAAATCACAATAAAATTGGTCTGTGTGCCTCCAACCAAAAAATGTACCTCCGCCTCCGGCTTATTCAGGTATTTTTTTACTTCCTCCTTCGCCCTGTGAGAAAGCTCGTCAAGCCCGTATCCCGGAAAGCTTTCTCCTGCGGCATTTACAACCGCCTCTATTACCGAGCTGTGCGCAATCTTGTTATAATCATTGTTAAATCTGATCACGAAATTCTCCTCCTTTAAGCAGAGCGCTTTGAGTATCCGCTGTACTTTCCGCCTTTTTTGTTCAACATGTAGCCTAAGAAAGAACCTACAACTCCGCCAAGCACATGTGAAAGATTGGAAATATTATCTCTTACAGTCAGCCCGTCATAGACTTCCTGACCTATAAACACCACTGCAATTATGATAAATGTGAGCGGAATTTCCCCATCCCTGAAGCCTGTAAACGAGTTCAGCAAAATAAATGCAAAAACCACACCGCTTGCACCGCAGAGCGCAATATTCGGAAATAAAATGTAGCTTGCCACCGAGGTTACCAGCGCAGTAATTAAAATAGTCTGTACAAGCACCTTGCCGCCGTATTTCTCCTCCAGCATCGGCCCCAGAAGGAGGATGTAGGTAATATTCCCCATAAAATGCTGAACTCCGCTGTGTCCGAATATATGAGTAAAAAATCTTATGTAGGTCATCGGATTGGCAAGTGATGAACGATATGTCATAAATACCATCCTGTTGCTCATCCCCGCGGTAAAAATGTTGAGTGCCAGCGCTATGAGGCAGATAGCCGAAAAGCCTATAACTACGGGCGAATTGATTGAAATTTTAAGTCTTTTTTTCATAAATACCTCTAAATATTTTTATGCTATTATAGCATGAAAAAGTATAAAAAAACAGTAAACCTTTTGATTTACTGTTTTACAAGCTGTCTGCTCTAATTACCGCATTCTATACTTATCTCTGTGAACTTGCCCAGAATATCCTCTACGCCGGTTGCTTCTTTTTCCGCTCCCGCTCTGTCTATTACCGCCTCTCCCTGATGCATCATAAGCAGTCTGCTACCATATTCAACGGCATATCTGAGATTATGTGTGACCATAACGGCGGTCAGCTTTTTCTCCCTTACCACCTTGTCGGTAAGTTCCATAATAGTATCCGCGGTCTTAGGATCGAGAGCTGCCGTATGCTCATCCAAAATTAAAAACTCGATGGGAGTGAGTGTGGACATAATCAGGGTTAAAGCCTGTCTTTGCCCTCCCGAAAGCGATCCTACCTTTATGTTTAATTTGTCCTCAAGTCCCAGAGAAAGTCCTTTTAATATTTCCTTGTAAAAATCAATCCTGCCCTTGTTTATACCGAAAGAAAGTCCGAAACGCTTCCCTTTATTGTCTGCAAGAGAAAGATTTTCAAGAATCGTCATATCCGGGCAGGTCCCGAGCGACGGATTCTGGTAAACCCTGCCTATTCTCCGGTTCCTTACAAACTCCGGCAGCCTTGCTATACTCTTGCCGTCTATCAGTATATCTCCGCTGTCCAGAGGAATGCTTCCGCATATAAGATTTAACATAGATGTCTTGCCGGAGCCGTTGCTGCCTACAACAGATACGAATTCTCCCTTTTCGATTTTCAGGTTAAATTTCTCAAAAAGACACATCTCGTTTACCGTACCGGGATTATAATACTTACATATATCCTTAAGCTCTATCATAGCCTGCTCCTCCCCTTACTTTTTGAAAAATTGCTGACTGCCAGTATGAGCAACAATAAACCGGCGGTAATCAGCTTCAGGTCGGGAGCGGCAAGCCCCATAGAAATTGCAAGCGATACGCAGGCTTTGTATATTATTGCTCCGAAAATAACCGCCAGCGTCGGACTCAGGAACTTGAATCTTTTTGCAAGACTTATTCCTATTATGACATTTGCAAGTCCTATAACCACCGTTCCCGTACCCGTAGATATTTCAAAGAAGCCATGCAGCTGGCAGTATACGCTTCCTGCCAGAGCTGCAAGTCCGTTGGCTATGGCAAGTCCGAGTATCTTTACATTCCCTTTATCCTTTGCCAGACCGGTTACCAGAACCTCGTTATCTCCTACCGCACGCAGCAGAAATCCGGATTTAGTCTTCAGGTAAAAGTCCAAGAGCACTTTAACTATTATGACTATTATAACAAGCACCATAATATCCACATACGGGCGCATTGCCTTTGAGAACAAATCCTTGAACAATTCATTGTGAAATATCGTCTGCTTTGAAAAGATCGGAACATTTGCCCTGCCCGCTATCCTCAGATTTACAGAATATAAGGCGGTCATTACTATGATGCCTGAAATCAAATCTCTTATCTTAAATTTCACATGGATGATGCCTGTAAGTATTCCGAAAGTCGCCCCTGCAAGCACAGCTACGAGCATTGCCGCCACAGCAGGCACATCCATAAGTATGAGCGTTACCGTAACCGCCGCACCGAGCGGAAATGTACCGTCCACAGACAAATCAGGGAAATCAAGTATCTTGTAGGTTATATACACTCCCAGAGCAAGTATGGCATATACAAGCCCTTCTATGAATATTCCCAGCAATATGTTCATGTTCTTTCCTCCATAAAGCAGAATGTAATTTATTCAGCCACTTCTTTATAACCCTCCGGCAGGGTAAGCCCTAAGCTTTCAGCCACCTCTCCGTTGCCGTAAAGCTCCGCCTCCTCAAAGGTAATGAAATTCATTTCACTTGCCTTAGCCTCTCCGCTTAATACCTTTGCCGCCATCTTTCCCGTTTCAACTCCGAGAGCCACATAATCCAGTCCTACGCTGGCAACACAGCCTTTTTTAACCTGCTCTATCTCACTTCCGAATACCGGAATGCCCACGTTGTTCGCCTTTGAAAGTACCGTGTCAAGACTGTTTACAACTGTGTTGTCCGTTATATTGTTAAGGCAGTCAACCTTTGTAAGTATGCTGTCTGTAGCAAGAGGCACATCTGCCGTGCTTGTAACCGCCTGTTCAACTATTTCAAAACCGAACTCCTTCGCCGCCTCTTTATATTCTTCAACCGAGATTACCGAATTTACTTCGCTTGTGCTGTAAAGTATGCCTATTTTCTTCGCCTCGGGCATTACCTGTTTAATCATTTCAAGCTGCTTCCTCACAGGAAGCTTGTCGCTTGTTCCCGTCACATTTCCCACAGGCTTACCGCTTTCATCCGCAAGCTCCGCCGCTATAGGACTTGTTACCGCAGTATATATTACCGGAATGTCCGTATCCTTTGCCGCGCTGTAGGAAATCTGCGCCATAGGCGTGGTAATTGCACATATAAGGTCGGCTTCCGTTGATACAAAATTGTTTGCTATCTGTGCGGCTATTCCTCCGTCCGCACTTGCATTTTCATAAACAATCTCAAGATTTTCCCCCTCCTTATAGCCGCTCTCCGCAAGTCCTTGTATAAATCCCTCTCTGCAGTTGTCAAGTGAGCCATGCTCCGCAAACTGTCCTATAGCTACCGTGACCTTGTCTGCAGTTCCCGAGGATGCGGTAGAGCTTGTTAGAGTACCTGTCGAGGCGCTTGCAGAACTCCCTGTTGTCTGACTTGCCGCTGTACTCCCTGACTTTTCCGACGATGTAGCCCCTCCCGTACTCCCACAGGCTGTAAGCGCCGCCAAGCTGAGTGCCAGTCCCAATGCTACGAGTTTGCTAGATTTTTTCATTTTTCTCTCCTTTTCTCTCAGTATAAGCTAATGGACTTACACCGGTTGCCTTATGGTATCCGAACGGAATGCTTCTTTGCCTGCTTTTGAGCTTTGGCTTCGGTTTTCCGCAAATTAAAACAGCCCCGAGTAAAAGCATATAATACCTCTACTCGGGGCGAATATTATCCGCGTTGCCACCCAAATTCGATACAAAGAGTATCCTCTGCCCTATGCCATCACATAGGTAATGAGATTAACGGTCATCACTCCGTCCCGCCCTACTGAAATTTTCGGACAAGCCCTCAGAAGCCCATTCATTAAAACTCCTCATGCTGATTTCCACCGCCACAGCTCTCTGGTATGAGTACCTCTTAACTACTATTCTTCCTCACAGGTTTGATTTCGCTTATCATATCGTATTACGGAAAGGATGTCAATAGGGAATTTTATTTTTTTACTTTATTCTGTAAAATTATTTCATCCTCTCAAAAAATTCTTCCTTAGTATCGCAGATTACCACTTCATTTCCTATTCTGCCAAAATACTTGTCGCTCAGCTCCGGACATCTGCCTGAACATTGACCTATACAGCCAAGCTTCAGTTCACACCCCGTTTCCTCCGCCTTTTCTCTCAGTTCTCTCATACTGAAATTTGCACAGCGTATACACACCTTTACTCTTTTCATATCCATCCCTTTCTCAAATTTCTATGTGTCTATAATCCCGTGTCAATAATACACCTCTACAGCCTCCCGCCGAAAATCCTCATTTTTACTTTACCTTTACCCCCAAAAGCCTTATACTGATTATAAGCTACAGGAGGTAAAAATGAAACGAAAAAAACTCTCGGATTTTAAAATAAAAATGGCAGCATCACTTATATTTTTTCTGGCTGCAGGATATATGTATTTTACCGACAACCTAAACCAATACTCCGCACTTTTGGGGGTGGGAGCACTGCTCATATTAAATGCCTATTCTATGGGAAACAGGAAAAAATAGCGTAACAGCGTTTAGGCTGCTGCGCTATTTATCTTTCCGTCCGTCTTTATTTTATCAATTCCAAAATCTGGGCTATATCCTTCTTTCCGAAATTAGGCTTCCCGTCATTTATTACCATACAAGGAACACTCATAATCTGATACTTGTCACGCAAAGCCGAAAAATGATTAAGGTCATAAACCTCCGTACTTACCTTCGGATTCAGGGAAGCAATTCTCTGAGCCGCGATTACAAGGTCAGGACACATAGTACAGGTAAGAGAAACCATAATCTTTATCTCGGTTTCCTCATTTATAGCCATTATCTTCTCTCTTAAATCATCATCAAGCGACTGTCCCGGACCCGCCGCATTATAAAGACCGAGTATAAACGAAGTAAACTCGTGCCCCCCCGGTATGCCATGAAAAGCAAGACCTGTGTACTCCCCGTTTTCCCTGCATACCTTCACACAAGGCACTTCCTCCGCCGCTGCTCCGTCTTCAGCCTTTATGCTGAGCTTGTCCGTGAGCTTTGACAGTTCCTCCATATAATGCTTAAGCTCTTTCGAAGAATCTCTGTCATCAAGCGCAAGACTGAGCACAAGCTTGTTTTCCATTTTTGAAAAAACCGCATTCAACTGTGCGAGCATATCGCTTGTGAAAAGTCCTCCCTCCTCAGCCTTAGGCTCTTCTTTTTTGCTAAGCTTATGCTCTCCTGCAACGCCCTCTCTCACAGGTTTTTCAGGAATCAATCCGGTTACCTTGTGCATCTTGGCTACATATTTTTCAAGCTCAGTAGCCGCAAGAGCACCGTCGCCTACCGCGGTTACAACCTGTCTGAGCGGCTTAATACACACATCTCCCGCCGCAAACAGTCCTTCCCTGCTTGTCATCTGGGATTTATCCGTAATTATATAGCCCTGTTCATCCAAATCCGCAATACCTTTGACGATATCCGTGGCAGGAGTATAGCCTGCAAATACGAATACTCCGAAAGTATCTCCGTCCGCCGACTTATATTCAGTAATCTCTCCGGTTACTATATCTCTCCATGTTATGCTTCTTAGAACGCCGTCGCCCTCAACCTTTACCACCTCTTTGTTGTAAAGAATATCTATTTCCTTGTGTGACTTTGTTTCATCTGCAGTTGCCTTTGCACAGGTAAAGTCCTCTCCCTTTATGAGGATGGTTACTTTTTTCGCATATTTGGTAAGGAATACACTTTCCTCCGCCGCTGCAAAACCGCCTCCTATTACAAAGATATCCTTTCCCGCAAAAAATTCTCCGTCACATGTCGCACAATATGCCACTCCATGCCCCTTGTACTCAGCCTCTCCCTCGAAGCCTATCATGCGCGGATGCGCTCCCGTGGCAAGCAGTACGCCAAGGCAATGAAACTTTCCTTTATCGGTCGTAATTTCCTTTATGTCATTGTCCATATTTATAGATGTAACTTCCGCAAGCTTGAATTCCGCGCCGAAATTCTGCGCCTGAATCCTCATTTTCTCCGTAAGAGAATGCCCGTCCGTAAGCTCTATGCCCGGATAGTTGACTACCTCTGAAGTAATAGTTATCTGTCCCCCGAATTTTTCTTTCTCCAGAACAATTACCCTGTAGCAGGCTCTTGCAAGATACAGAGCCGCCGTAAGCCCTGCCGGCCCTCCTCCGATTATAGCCACATCATATAAGTTCTTTTTATCCATTTTCCCTCCTTTATCATAATCCAGCCCGAACTGTTCACATATAGTTTATATCCCCTGCAAGATAGTTAACTGTAATTTGCCTATACTGAAAATTTATTTTCATATAGGCAAATTCAGCCGGCTATCAAGATAGTCTGCTAATGTTTGCCTATATCGAAAGTTCACTTTCGTATAGGCAACACGGCAAATCATTAAATCCGTTTTCATTGTAAATAACAGCCCCTACATTAAGCTGTAGAGGCTGTCATCTCGTATATTGTCCAAATAATAAGCAATTTTTACAACTGGCCTACAAGGTCAAGGCTAGGCTTTAATGTTTCCGCTCCCGGAGTCCACTTTGCAGGGCAAACTTCATCGCCATGCTCATGTACAAACTGAAGCGCCTGAAGCTTCCTGAAAAGCTCCTCTGCGTTACGGCCGACATTGCCGGCATTTACTTCGTAAGCTACAATCTTGCCCTCAGGATTTACCACAAAGGTTCCTCTCTCGGCAAGACCGTTCTCCTCAATGTAAACCTCAAAATCCTTTGAAAGAACATGTGTAGGATCTGCAAGCATTGTATATGTAATCTTGGAAATTCTGTCCGAATTGTCATGCCAAGCCTTATGTACGAAGTGTGTATCTGTAGATACCGAATAAACCTCACAGCCTGCCTCTTTGAACTTAGGGTAGAGGTTCTGAAGGTCCTCAAGCTCTGTAGGGCAAACAAATGTAAAATCCGCAGGATAGAAGAAAAATACACTCCACTTACCTAAAATATCGCTTTTGCTTACCTCTTTAAAATTGTTATTTTCAAAAGCCATCACTTTAAAATCTGATACTTCCTTGTTAATTAAAGACATAAAAAAATCTCCTTTCAAATTCAATTTATTCTATATGCACAAATTTCAATTGTGCACAATATTATAATACACAATATAGCATATTTCATTGTATCTGTCAATTAGATTTTGAAAATATTTCTCATTTTACCGCCGATTTTAAGGCTGCTTCCAATACCCCTCTTTGACAAGCACTTTTTCTGTCCATGCCTCTTTTATTACAGTGGTCTTGGTTTTTATCTTTTGCTCCGCAAAAGTATGCTCATCGTTTCAAGGTACGGGACGGTGCGCCTGCCAAGCCTCATCGGACTTGAACTCTTCTCCGCACTGGCATACCCAGGATACCTCCCGTTCTACCTTTGTTTCCTCAGGATGTACCACCTCTTTATATACAGGCTCCACCCACACCTTTTCCGGTTTTTTTAGCGGCTCTTCGGCAGGTTTTTCCGGTTCTTTTTCAACCTTATCCGATGAATTTGCCGCTTTACTTTTTTTAGGCGTTCTGTCAGCCTTAACAGCCTTTGCGGCTTCATTTGAACTGTCGGACGAATCCTTATCCGCGGCGCTGCCTGCTGTATTATTTTCCTGTCCTGTATTTTCTCTCTTTGCTTCGGTATCCTCTGTTTTCCTGTTCTTTTCCGCCTCCTGCCGTGCCGCATCATTTTCCGTTAGGGCGGAAACCGCCTCTCCTGTCGCCTTATCAGCCGGTTCATAGAGCTGCTCCGCCGAGGATGTTTCACTCTCAGCCGTACTTCCTCTTACGACACTTTCTACAGCCGTGTCCTGTTTATTTCCACAGCCCGACATACCGCAGACAATTAAGGCGAAACTTAAACACAGGGCAAAAAGTCCGCCTTTATCTCTTTTCTTCATTTCCTCTCCCCGCAGGGTACTCAAAAGTCTGACACAGCCCAATGTCTGTGTCAGACTCTTCTCAAATACCTTCTCTAAGCCGATTCATCACAAGCTGTCGCCTTAAACCTCGAAGCTTTAATCCCCTGACTTTATCTAGTACTCTATAACATTGTTATAAATTCCCATTGTATCCATATCAAATGTTACTACATCTCCGTCCTGACTGAATTTAACCTTTACAAGTTTCTTGTCTGCGCCTATGTAATATACATTCTTAACTTTCTTTCCGCTCTCAACCACGGTTGAAACCTTAAATTCGCCATATGCAAGCGGAGAAAGCTCTTTTCTGTACATGTTTATCGTGTCGATGTCGAGCACGGTGTATGTACCGCTCTTTAAGCCTGCAGCCTTGGCATTTTTAAGCACTCTCGCGGACAATGTATAGTCGCCGTTTCTGAAGTTGAAGCCGCCAACCGCGGTCGCTCCGTCTTCGCTGTAAAGCACGGTATCATTTTCATGTGCCTGAGATTTCTTTAACAGGTACAATGCCTGAACGGAGCCGCAGCTTAAGTGGTTAAACAGATACTTCTTAGCGCCGTACTCCGACTTATCCTTTATTGTCATAGGGAAAGAATCTATGATATACTTTCCGCTCTTTACCTTAGCTACATAGTTTACATCCTCGAGAAGAGATAAGTCTACCCAGCCGTCAACTACCTCAGCCTCAATCGTTTCAAATGCCGATACGAACTGAAGTGTAACTCCGTTTACCACCGTATCTCTTGCGCTGTCGATATAAACAGGAAGCTGATAGCTTACCCTGCCTACATTCTTTGTAGACTTAAGCGGCTTAACTCTCTTTGCAAGTTCAAGTGTTTTAATTTCTCCATAAGGGCTCTTGCTTGCTATAAGTGTCTTGTTGTCATCGCCCAGTCTTACATAGACATTGGTCATCTTATAGTTCTTGTCCTTAACTCCAATTATGTAGTTATGTCCTTTTACAAGCTTAAGACCGTCAAGCTTACCGTTTACAGCAGCTACAGTCTTTTCAAAACGCTGTAAGGTAGCGTTGTAAACTGTGAACTTAACTTTTTCACTTACATTTACGGAAACTGTGTTTGCTGTGTACTTCTTGGTGTTGTATATTTCTTTGTAATCGTTATAAGTAAACTTGGTTCCTGTGTAGCACTCATCCGTACTGTTTACGGGCTTTGTGCCTGCCGCCTTCTTTCCGTCTATCCTTTCCAGTTCAATATAACGGCAGGTAAGGTGTCCCTGTAAATCATCCGCGCTGTCATAGCCCTTTACTACTGCCTGATACTTGCCCTGACTGTCCATCTTAATTGTAAATTCAATCTTCTCTTTCAGCTTATAGGTAGGATTTTCATCCAATCTGAGCTCATAAGGAATTTCCGCATCTCCTACAAGCGTGAGCAGACCGTCGTTACTGCTGTAAACGAGCTTTGACTTATTGTTATCCGTTCTTACAAGTCTGAACGGAAGCACTCCCTCCGGCTGAAAACCGCCGTCGCTGAGTATAAGCTGCATAATTGAAGAAGTAGGTCTTGGCTGCTCTACTTTCTTTCCGTCCGTCTTTTTAACAAGAATTTTTTCAAATACAACCTCTGGCGCCTCTATGCCCTCGTCGTAGTCATAGTGTAACGGAAGGCTGTTTTCATACCTCGCATACACTCTGTATAATTTTACACTCTTATAAGCTCCTACAACCTCATAGTTATAGTAATCTTTATTCGTCACATCGAAGCCTATCTTGTACTGTGACTCGGCTCTCATCTTCACTCCGCTTATCTTGCCGTCTTTTACGGTATACTTCACGGAACCGGCAAAGATGTTTGCCATATCAAACACATCCACAATCACTCCGTCAGGAAGCTTGCTTCCGTCTTCAAATACTACAGGGATATCCGCAAGGTTTACATCTTCTCCCTGCGCTACCCTCTTCTTAGTTTCGCCCAAGGCGGTCTTTTCCTTTTCCACCTCAATCTCTTCCTCTGCCGGAACAAAAGGTATAACAGGTGTAGACGGCAGAGTTATTTTTCTGAGTGTAATTGTCCTAAGACGCTCGGACTTATCCGTCATGTCGTTGTTCTTGTATACATAGGCATATCCGGACGGTCTTACCGACGGCTCCACGAAAAATCTTATCAAGTTGTCATGATACTGGGAATTCAGCACTTCCAGTCCTCCATATCTGACATTTGCCATACCTATACCCATACTCAACACAGTTTTTTCAGTTACGGATACATTGGTAATCTTTCCCTCTGAAACGGTGTACTGATGAGCAGTCTGATAGCCATCCTGAGATTTGTCAAATACATCTATAACCAGTCCGTCCTCTGCAGGAGTTCCGTCTTCATACTGTATCTTAATTGATGATATATTAAGCTTTTCGAACGGTCTTGCCTGAGCCTTGAACCCGGTAAACGGAGTACCTGACAGGGAATGACTTTCCTGATTCCACAAAAACATATTGCCTGAGGCGTCAACTCCTACAGGTATATACTGACCGGAGGTCTGCCCCTCGAGTATATTGTCGCCTGCTGAAGGCCAATACCATCCGCTGTCATCTTCATACAAATAAAACCTGTATTCATTGTTCGGCTCCATCTGTACATTGACTATCTTTCCGCCTGAAATGTCAAAAGCCGTACCTGCCCCCAAAAATATAGTGCCGTTATCGGCATATGTAACTCCATTTACATCATGTACGGCAATAACTTCCTTTCCTTCCACAAATCCTGCCGCCGGAATTTCCGGTATAGTTACAGGAGCCGCAAATACCTCCTTGCTGCCCGTAAACAGCAGCATCATCAATGCCATGGCACTGACGATAAACAACTTGAATGCCTTCATCTCAACCTCCACATCATTTCTTGTTTCTTACATTTTTTTACAATTTTATCTGTCTTTCCCCTGTCATACCTTAGCTGTATTTATTGTATATTTTGCCCATATTTTATTATATATTTGTAAATAATATTGTCAATTATTCATTATTTACAATTTTATCTCCGTCATTTCGCACTATTTTAAAGAAAAAGTATTTATATAATAAATAAAAAGTCGCTACACAAACTTGTGCTTGCGACTTTTTTGAAAAATTTTAAATCAATTCTAAAACATCTTCGCCATAAACAAAAACTTTTTGAGTTTTTGCCATAATATCAAATGGATGTTTATCCCAGATTACTATATCAGCATCAAGCCCTACTTTAAGCTCTCCTTTTAGATGTTCTATACCAAGCGCTTCTGCCGGATTTATAGTAATTGCTCTTATAGCTTCATCTTCATCCATACCGCCTTTTACAGCAAGCGCCGCACAGATATTAAGTGCGCTTTGCGGTATAACAGGGTGGTCTGTAATTATTGAAACTTTTACGCCTTTTTTACTAAGTACTCCAGCTGTTTCAAAACTACGATTTTGAAGTTCTATTTTTGAACGTGATGTAAATGTAGGTCCTACCTGTGCGCAAACTTCGCTTTCAACTATATAATCTGCTATTAAATGACCTTCTGTGCAATGCTCCAAAGTTAGATTTACGCCAAATTCTTTTGCAATTCTTATTGCTGTACAAATATCATCCACTCGGTGTGCATGAGCTTTTAAAGGTATTTCTCTCTCTAAAACAGGAATAATTGCTTCCATTTTTGCGTCCTCGTCAAAATGTTCGCCCT
>JBHADN010000128.1:0-3786 GCA_041855085.1 Catonella sp. | reverse complement strand
CCCTTCATTTTGGTACTTTCATTATAATCAGTTAAGCAAACAATATCGATATATTGTCTTGCAATTCTGCAGATTTAACGGCATCGTTCTTCACTTCCCTACCAAATAAATGCTGCCTGCTCATCAATCCACGAATTCTGCAAAACATCATGAATCTTATCGTCTTCTCTATAATCCCCGATCAGAAACGGAGATTCAGGGTTATGCTGTCTGCTCTGCTCCAACACTTTTTGCGGCTCGGCATTGGCATAGCAGTATTTACAAAAATGCCTGCAAGTATTGTATGCTCCTATATCACAAGAGAGGTAACAGGCACATTCCGCTCTTGCGCCTTTCTTTTTCGGAGCGTTCAACCTCTTTCCGATAGCCTTTTCATAGTCGCCGATCCGCATACATCCGCCGCAGTCCGCTCCGTATGCAGCCAGTTCGTTTCCCTCCGCGCAGGGTTTCAGCGTCATTCCGTGAGCGCCTGCAATTTCAATAAATGCCTTACCCAGCAGTATTCTGTTTTCTTTAGGGACTTCATGCACCTCCGGAAAATTACACCTCACTTTCGGATAAAGATCAATAAAGCTAATTACCGCTGTATTTGTATAGCCCTCCAATGCGGATGCAATCTGCTCAAATGCCCGCAGATGATATTCAACCGTATATCTATCGGAAATAAAAATCGGATCGTATCTCCATCCGACAGAATTCACCCCGACTATATCGGAAAGCTGCCTGAAATTCTCTAACAGCAGATGCTTGTCCGGTACATTCGGCTCTATATCCCTCCCATAAGGTGTGACGGTAACAAACCAGTATTGTCCATAGCCTTTCAGAAGCTCCATATACGGAAACATGGGAGCCGGATTTTTCGTACAGAATCCTATCACATCCACCACAGCCGGATTAAGCCGATAACGGCTTACCAGATTTGGGTTGTAAGGATTGCGCACGCAGACAAATCCCTCTTTTAACCTGTTTGCAAACCATTCTGCATAGAAGGCGGGAATATCCGTTCTCTGTCCTGTATTGATAATCATATTGAACCGCCTCCCGTTTGCATTGTTAAATCTTTACCACAATCTTTCCGTTTACCTTTCCTCACACAATATACTCTCTATCGCATCCTGAACCTCTTCCGATATCTTCCCCCCTCTTATGAGGCTGAAGCTTATTCCGCTTAGAGAGGACACCTCATCGTTCAAGGCATCCAGATTATAGCCGTAATGCTCTGAAAAATTCAACTTTTCGCTTATATACTTATGAAACTCCTCTACTGTTTCAAAGCTTCTTAAATCAATTACAATTTCCATTCTATTCCTCTCCATACAGCAACTCAAAGCTCTTATAATGATTATCGGTATAGTAAATCAGCCCGTCATTCGAGTAAACTATCCTCTTTGCATTCCTCTTGCCGCCGATATAGTCTATGTCAGCCTCATAATAAATCCTCCCCTTTTTTTCAGGAAGAAGCTTCTCATAGTTCCCGAAACGGTCACCGCCTATTGACTTTCCGGGCAGCACATCCGATATATAGTTATCCTTACTGTCCCAGCCTGCTTCTCTTGCTTCTTTTTTACTGACAAAATTAGGCGGCAGTTTCCCGTAATTTATCAGGTACTCCTTAACCTCCTCCTTTGAGGTATAGCTTCCACCCTCCGCAATCTCACTTTCCGCCACGGTATTTACAGAGCCTGCCTGCTCACTCGACAAAATATAGGATTCAGCCGAGCTGTATTGCAGAGTTTTCTCAGGCTTTATGCCGCAGCCGCTTAATAAGCCCGTTAACAATATACTTACGATTAAAAAACTAAAAATTCTCTTCATTTTCTCTATCCTTCTGATAAAATATACATCTGCACTTTTATACCATTTAAACATTTCATAAGCTTTAAGCCTCCTTAACTGTAAACCGCCCTCTAAGCCGTTTCCGCAAAGCTGCTGTAATAAAGCTCCGAGTAAAAACCTTTTCGGGACAACAGTTCATCATGGCTGCCCTGCTCTATAACCTTGCCGGCTTTCATAACCAGTATTATATCTGCCTCTCTGATTGTCGATAGCCTGTGAGCCACTATAAAGCTTGTCCTTCCCTCCATAAGTCTGTTAAATGCTCTCTGTATCTGTATTTCCGTCCTTGTGTCTATCGAAGATGTTGCTTCGTCCAAAATGAGCATCGGAGGCAACAGCAGCATTACCCTTGCTATACAGAGCAACTGCATCTGCCCCTTAGAAAGACCGCTTCCGTTTTCATCTATAACAGTATCATATCCGTTTTTCAGTTTGGTTATAAAACTGTGCGCATGAGCCGCCTTTGCCGCTCTTATGACTTCCTCGTCAGTCGCATCCTTTCTTCCCATAACAATATTGTCCCTTATAGTTCCCGCTCTTAGCCAGGTGTCCTGAAGCACCATACCGTACGACCTTCTAAGACTTCTTCTTTTTATATCTTCTATATTTATTCCCTCAACCTCGATACTTCCCTTATCCGCATCGTAAAAGCGCATAAGAAGATTTATAATAGTTGTCTTTCCGCAGCCCGTAGGACCTACTATAGCTACCCTCTGTCCTTTCTTTACACTGAGATTCAGGTCCTCTATCAGACTTTTATCCTTTGTATAAGAAAAATCCAGACCTCTTATTTCCACTTCTCCTACATTATCATCCAATATATTTTCTCCGTCGGAAGTTTCCTCTTTTTCATTTATAAGTTCCAACAGTCTTCCGGCACAGGCAATAGCATTTTGAAACTCCGTAATAATACCCGAAATCTCATTAAACGGCTTGGTATACTGATTTGCATAGGCTAAAAATGCCGAAAGTCCGCCTATGCTCATAGCTCCGTTTATAGCCTGAAAAGCACCTATAAGCGCTACCCCTGCATATACAATGTTGTTCACAAATCTGGTTGCGGGATTGGTAATTGAAGAGAAAAATATAGCTTTAAGCGATACCTTTTCTATCCTCTCATTTACCTCAGCAAACTTTTCTACCACTTCTTTTTCCCTGCCATAAGCTTTTACAACCTCCATACCGCCTATCATCTCATTTATAAGAGAGGTTTGCTCCGCTCTGGTTTCCGACTGTAACTTAAACATATCATAGGTTCTTTTTGATATGAATCTCGCCACAAACAGGGAAAGCGGTGTCAGCACGATTACTACCGCCGCCGTAAAGACATTTATTCTTACCATAAATACAAGAGTGCCGACTATAGTTGCAATTCCCGTAAATACCTGCGTAAATCCCATCAGAAGTCCGTCTGAAAACTGGTCCGCATCAGAAATTACTCTGCTTACTATATCTCCTGTAGAATGCCTGTCAAGATAGCTTAAAGGAAGTTTCTCAATCTTCTTAAACGCCTCATTCCTCACATCCCTGACTACATTGTAAGTTATTTTATTGTTTATTGTACTCATTATCCATTGCAGAAATGCCGTAAAAACGGAAAGCATCGCCGCCTCTGCCAGCAGCTTACACAGCTTTTCAAGGTTAACTCCGCCTTTTAATACTATAAGGTCTATCGCATTTCCTAAAATTACAGGCAGATATACGGTCAGCGCAACCGAAGCCGATGCTATGACCACGGACAGAAAAAGCAGCAGTTTGTAGCTGCCGATATAGGAAAGCACTTCTTTTACTATATGTCTGCCGTTCTTCATGCCTTTCCCCCTTTCATTGTCTGAGAATTATGGATTTCAGCATATACCTCACAGGTCTTCAGCAATTCCTCATGGCTGCCTGTACCTACAATCTCTCCCTCATCAAGAACTATGATTTTATCTGCATTCATTATAGATG
>JBHADN010000127.1:0-4148 GCA_041855085.1 Catonella sp. | reverse complement strand
TGAAGAGAGAATACAAATTTATGGTGGTGGTAATCGTTTGCCTTGCCATCTTGTTGAGCGTATTCATCGATACCACAACGGGAGTACTGTATGTATTTGGTGCGTTGTTATCTGTTTTTGCAGGTTTCTTCGGAATGAATGTTGCTACGCTTGGTAATGTAAGAACAGCTGCAGCTGCTGAAGAATCAGGTATGGCAAAGGCACTTAAGGTTGCTTTCAGAAGTGGTGCGGTTATGGGACTATGCGTTGCGGGTCTGGGTCTTTTAGGTCTGGGTATAATCGTTTATGTCCTGGATCTTGCTAAAATCGTTCAGTGTGTTACGGGATTTGGCTTCGGTGCTTCTTCTATGGCGCTGTTCGGTCGTGTCGGAGGCGGTATCTACACCAAGGCGGCGGATGTGGGAGCTGACCTTGTAGGTAAAGTTGAAGCGGGAATCCCTGAGGATGATCCGAGAAATCCTGCCGTTATTGCAGACAATGTAGGTGATAATGTAGGTGATGTTGCGGGAATGGGTTCAGACCTGTTTGAATCATATGTAAGCTCGATTATTTCCGCTATTACACTGGCAGCCGTTTCAGTAAAGGAAGCAGGAATGAATGCAAGTTTCTCTGAAAATGATGCTGCAATGTTTCCTCTAATCTTGGCTGCTATCGGTTTGATTGCATCCGTAATTGCCATTCTGTGTGTAAGGGGAAGCGAGAATTCGAATCCTGCCAAGTCATTGGATATGGCAACATATATAAGTGCAGTAATAGTAGTTGTTGCGTCTGTGTTCCTAAGTAAATATATGCTTGGAAGTATGGAATATGCTTATGCCATTATTGCAGGTCTTGTTGTAGGCGTTGCTATCGGTAAACTTACAGAAGTTTATACATCGGCAGATTTCAGACATGTTAAGAAAATAGCCGAACAGTCTCAGACAGGTTCCGCTACAACAATTATCAGCGGTCTGGGTGTTGGAATGATGTCTACTCTGTGGCCTATCATCTGCATTGCGGTCGGTATCTATGTGGCTTATAAGTTTGCAGGCGTATACGGAATCGCTCTTTCAGCAGTTGGTATGCTTTCGATTACAGGAATTACCGTAGCAGTCGACGCTTACGGTCCCGTATCTGATAATGCCGGCGGAATTGCGGAGATGTCGGAACTTCCTGAGGGAGTTAGAAATATTACCGATAAACTTGATGCGGTGGGTAATACTACAGCTGCTATAGGTAAGGGTTTTGCAATTTGTTCAGCGGCATTGACAGCGCTTGCGCTGTTTGTATCCTTTGCAACGGTTGCTCACCTTGACAGAATCGATTTGCTCAGCCCGATTGTAATTATCGGTCTGTTTATCGGGGCTATGCTTCCGTTCATATTCTCTGCACTTACGATGAACTCAGTGGGTAAGGCAGCTAACGATATGATTGAAGAAGTTAGAAGACAGTTCCGTGAAGATAAGGGAATCATGGAAGGAACATCAAAGCCTAATTACACAAGATGTGTTGATATTTCAACTACAGCAGCTTTGAGAGAGATGATTGTTCCCGGACTTATGGCAATCATTTGCCCTGTAGCGGTAGGATTTATTTTAGGTTCAGATGCTCTTGGCGGAATGCTTGCAGGAGCTTTGGCATCAGGTGTTTTATTAGCTATCATGATGGCTAATGCAGGCGGTGCTTGGGATAATGCAAAGAAATTCGTTGAAGAAGGTAACTACGGCGGAAAGGGTTCGGAGACTCATAAAGCTGCAGTTGTTGGAGATACTGTAGGTGATCCTTTTAAAGATACTTCCGGTCCTTCAATTAACATTCTGATTAAGCTTATGACAATCGTGTCCTTAGTATTCGCTCCACTGTTTGGAAACGGAATTTTAGGCTAATTTATTAGGACTTTTAGGCTGTAGCACAATCACCTTCTGATTGTTGTTACAGCCTTTTTGTATCAGAGGATTACCTGATTCTCACATGATGCAGAAGAAATTTAGAGAGGGTAGGATGATTGAGTTATTCGTATATTTAGGAGTTTTGACTATAATAGGGGGGCTTCTTCTGTTTAAGGGAAGAGACCTTTTTAAGCCTATGGTGTCGTTAACATGCTTTATAATTACATTTAATTCTGTTCTTCAAAAAATAGGTACGGAAAAAAACAATCTTATAATTGCGGCATTATCCGGACTTGTTGTTGCGATGCTTGCAGGTTTTGTAATAAAGTGTGGGGTTTTTCTATTAGGTGCAGGAGCGGGGGTTGTTGCGGCTATAATGGCAAAGCCGTTTATTCCTAAAGAATACGATGAGTTTAAGTATGTCGTCTATGGTATAATATTAGTCATAGTAATAATGCTCTTCGTAAAGTCATTGGATTTGCTGATTACCGTGTCTACGGCTGCCAACGGGGGAGCTTTGTTTGTAATGCCGAGTCTGTATATGGCAACAAATTATAAAAATCTTATGTCTCAGGTAGGCAAAACGCCTTGGGATACCATGAGAAACATGAATAACAGAATTTTTTACGACATGGTTAAAGACAGACCTGTGCTGGTTGCTGCGGCAGTATCTGCTATTATTTTAGCGGGAATTATAGTTCAGATTAAGACTAACAGGAAACATATTTATGGGTAATTTTATAACGACATTTCTTATATCTATGACGCCGGTTGCCGAGCTCAGGGTAGCGATTCCTTTTGCTGTTGCAAATGACATTAATCCTGTTATTGCGTATTTAATAGTCGTAGCAGGAAACATGGTTCCCGTACCATTTATTATTGTCTTTATAAGGAATATATTCAAGGTTTTAAGAGAGAAAAGCCCTAAAATGGACAGGTATATCACAAGACTGGAGAAAAAGGCTGATATAAAAGCTGATGCAATAAGAAAGTACGAGAAGTTCGGTCTGTTTATGCTGGTGGCAATACCTCTTCCGGGAACGGGGGCTTGGACAGGTGCTCTTGTTGCCGCCATGCTTGACATGAGACTAAAATCGGCAGTGCCTATGATTTTTTTGGGAGTATGTGCTGCCGGAGGGATAGTTATGCTTCTGACACTGGGTATTATCAGCATTTAGTAGATGTTATATCAGATATAAAAATCATCTGCCCAAAAAACAAGGTTAAAATAGAGGACCCGTGAGAGTCCTCTATTAGTTTACATTCATTATATCTATAATTAAGTTTTATTTGTTCTTCCACTCAGCTTTACGCTTTTCCATGAAAGCGGACATTCCTTCAAACTTATCCTCTGATCCGAAGCAAGCGGTAGAAGCTTCAACTTCAAACTGGCATCCGGATCTGAGATTCATATCCATACCCTCGTTTATTGCAACCTTTGCCTGGGCTATGGCGATAGGAGCCTTGGAAGCGATAGTGTTTGCCAGCTTTTCCGCAGCCTCCATAAGTTCTTCAGAAGGAACAACTCTTTCTACGAGACCGATCCTGTGAGCTTCTGCAGCGTCAATCATTTCTGCTGTGTAGATGAGATATTTTGCAATTCCTTTACCAACCAGACGAGCAAGTCTCTGTGTGCCGCCAAATCCCGGTATGATTCCAAGACCGACTTCAGGCTGTCCGAATTTTGCCTTGTCGGAAGCGATACGAATGTCACAAGCCATTGCAAGCTCACATCCTCCGCCTAAGGCAAATCCGTTAATTGCAGCTATGAAAGGTTTCGGCATACGGTCAATAGCGTTCATAACCTTGTGTCCCGCCTGCATCATAGCTCTGCCGTCTACAGCGTTAAGATCTTTCATCTGAGAAATGTCCGCACCTGCAACGAAAGCTTTTCCTTCGCCTGTGAGGATGACAGCTTTTACATTCTCATCTGTTTTGATTTCGCCCAAAACGGCTGATAACTCGGACAGAACTTCGGTGTTAAGTGCATTAAGCGCTTTTGGTCTGTTGATAGTAAGGTAACCGATATTGCCTTTTACTTCATACTTGATGTTTTCGTACATTTCCTAAACTCCTTTACTGCATCAAAGTTTAATACTTTGTTATTAATATAACACTTTGTATGTAGGATTTCAAGACTTTGCATCATTAGATTCTATAATAAGCAATCTTCCTCTTTTAAACGAGAGGATAGCCTTATCATCTGTTATTTCATTACTTACGGCAAGGGTAGTGCTGTCAGACAGAACACGGATTTTCAACGGGTATTTTACACCTGAT
>JBHADN010000126.1:0-3801 GCA_041855085.1 Catonella sp. | reverse complement strand
TTATGAATTTCTCTCTTGCTAATCCCACATTTTAGTGATAGAATAATTGCATACACGAATACAATTGCAGGTCAAAATATCATTGTGGAGGTGCTAATGACAAAGGCAAAGAAGAAGTATACCGAGATGAGCAAGGCTGAACTGCTTGAGCTTAAGGACATACTGAGCGCAGATTACAAAAAGTTTCAGGCAAAGGGGCTCTCTCTTAATATGAGCCGCGGAAAACCTTGCGGAGAACAGTTGGATTTATCCATGGGGATGATGGATGCCCTTAACAGCACTACCGATTTGCTCTGCGAGGACGGAACCGACTGCAGAAATTACGGAGGTCTTGACGGAATTGACGAGGCTAAGGAGCTTATCGGAGATATGATGGAGGTTCCTTACAACAATTTGATTATATACGGTAACTCCAGCCTTAATGTAATGTATGACGCCGTTTCGCGCTCGATGACGCATGGCGTTATGGGCAGCACCCCCTGGTGCAAGCTTGACAAGGTTAAATGGATATGCATAGTTCCGGGCTACGACAGACATTTTGCCATAACCGAATACTTCGGCATCGAAAGCGTTTCAGTACCTATGCTTAAAGACGGCCCCGATATGGACATGATAGAAAAGCTGGTTGCTTCTGACGAGAGTATAAAGGGTGTATGGTGTGTGCCTAAATATTCAAACCCTACCGGTAATTCTTATTCGGATGAAACCGTCCGTCGTTTTGCAAGACTCAAGCCTGCCGCCAAAGATTTCAGAATATACTGGGATAATGCCTACACCGTGCACCATCTCTATGACAAGGAGCAGGATCATCTCATAGAAATTCTCGCAGAGTGTAAAAGAGCGGGAAATCCCGATTTAGTTTATAAATTCGCTTCCACAAGCAAGGTAAGCTTCCCGGGTTCAGGTATCGCCGCCCTTGCAACAAGCCTTAACAATCTTGAGGATATACGCAAGCAGGTTTCTATGCAAACCATCGGTCATGATAAGGTTAACCAGCTTCGTCATGTGAGGTTTTTCGGCAATATTGCGGGACTTGTGGAGCACATGAGAAAGCATGCGGACATTCTTCGTCCTAAATTCGAGGCTGTTGAAAATATTCTTAAAGAAGAGCTTGAGGGTACGGGAATTGCTACCTGGACATCCCCTAAGGGCGGTTACTTTATTTCTTATGACACCCTTCCGGGCTGTGCAAAAAAAGTGGTTTCCAAGTGTGCAAAGGCGGGTGTGGGTATGACTCCTGCGGGCGCTACCTTCCCGAACGGCAAGGATCCTAAGGACAGTAACATAAGGATAGCCCCTACCTTCCCTTCAATAGAGGATTTAAAGACTGCAACTGAACTTATAGCTCTCTCTACAAAGCTTGCCACAGTCGAAATGCTTCTCGAAAAAATTGGAGAAAAAGAAGAAAAAGCACCTAAAAATGAAGAAAAAGCACACAAGTAATCAAACCTGAAATTAAGATATTCACATCTATTACTATTTATTTAAAGGCAGTCCTGTCAGAAAACGGAGCCACCTGACAGGACTGTCTTTTTACGCACTTTCTCATATCAGTTTTGCATCCGGCAGGCAGCATATATTTCAACCTCTTTTTATTGCTTTTTGACAATTTTTTGACTATAATAAGGATAGTCCCAAACAACCAGTAAACCTATTACCACAGCGGTAATAATATTTTCATCTTTGGAGGAAACCGATATGAAAGTTGTAATCATAGGTACTAACCATGCGGGAATTGCAGTTGCCAACACGCTTCTTGACAATTATTCCTGCAACGAGCTTGTACTCATCGACAGAAACACCAACCTCAGCTATTTAGGCTGCGGTACTGCTCTTTGGGTAGGCAGACAGATAGACTCTTATGAGGGCCTTTTTTATACCAATGCTGAGGCTTTTGCAAAAAAAGGCGCAAAAATAAGTCTGGAAACAACTGTTGACAGAGTTGATTTTGACAAGAAAATTGTTTACGGAACAAAGAAAAACGGCGAAAGCTTTGAAGAATCTTATGACAAGCTTGTACTTGCCACCGGCTCGGTTCCTATCTCTCCAAATCTTCCAGGACGCGACCTTGACGGACTTAAGTTCTTAAAGCTCTTCCAAGAGGGACAGGAAGTTGACGCAGAGATCTCCAAAGAGGAAGTTGAAGATGTTGCAGTAATCGGCGCAGGCTATATAGGAGTGGAAATAGCTGAAGCCTGCCTGCTGCGCGGCAAGAAGGTAAGGCTTTTCGATATTGCCCCAAGCTCTCTTGCAAGTTATTATGATGCAAAGTTTACAGATGATATGGATAAGGCTATAAGGGAGCACGGTATAGAAACTCACTTCGGCGAAAGAGTTATAGAATATAAGGGAAACGGCAGAGTTTCTTCCATAGTTACCGAAAAAGGCGAATACAAGGCGGAGCTCGTTATCAACGCCATAGGTTTCCTGCCTAACAATGCCCTCGGAAAAGATCATCTTGAGTTATTTAAAAACGGCGCTTATGTAGTTGACAAACACTTCAGAACCAGCGATCCGGATGTTTATGCTGTCGGAGATTGCGCTACCGTGTATTCCAACGCTCTCAGAGCCAACGCCTATATCGCCCTCGCTTCAAATGCAGTGCGTACGGGCATAGTTGCCGGACATAATATAGGTGGAACGGAGCTTGAATCTGAAGGTGTACAGGGCTCCAATGCCATCTGTGTTTTCGGCAGAAAGCTTGCTTCTACAGGTCTTTCAGTTGCGGCGGCTATGGCTTCGGGACTTGAGGTTGACTATTCCGACTATGAGGATACACAGCTTCCGGGATTTATGCCTGAAAATGATGATGTTAAGATTCGTATAGTATATGAGAGAAGCAGCAGAAGAATAGTCGGAGCACAGCTTTCATCAACCTGTGATGTTTCAATGGCAATTCACATGTTCTCGCTTGCAATTGCGGAAGGAGTTACCATAGACAAGCTTAAGCTGCTCGATATCTTCTTCCTGCCTCACTTCAACAAGCCATACAACTACATTACAATGGCTGCGCTTAAGGCAAAATAAATGGGATTTCTAAAGGCATGACAAAAGCTGTCGTAACAACTCCCGGTTGTTATGACAGCTCTTTTTTATCCGTCTTATTCCATTTTTTCTGTAGTCTTTTCCGTGGCTTCAACTACATTTACAGTACAGATGTCATACTTACCGTTTCCTATGTAAGATATGATATAAGTCTTGCCTACCTTCTTTGCAAGTACGCGTCCTGCCGCGGTTACTGTGGCTATCTCAGTATCATAGCTTGTAAACACAGCCGTTTCCGCTGTCGTATTGGGCTTTAATATAGCCTGCAAAGTCTTTCTCTTGCCTACCTCCAGAGTGATTTCACTTAGGGTAAGCCTTATACTTATGGCAGGCGGCCCTACATAAACCTTGCACTTAAAAATAACATCCTCTTTCGGTGCATTGCTCTTAAGGGTTACGGTTACGACAGTTTCTCCCACATTGAGCGCAGAAAGCTTTCCCGACTTGGAAACACTTACAATTTCCGCATTTTCCGACTTAAATTGTACCTTTTGATCCTCCGTCAAATTGTAAACTCTCAAATTGAAGTTGTCATCTGTTACCATTGATAATTCGGTAACATTTAACTTAGGCTCCGCTATCTTTTCATCCGTCAGTACCTCCCCGGCGTACAGCTTCGTACTGTTCGCTTCAGGGGACAAAATCAAACACAGCAAAACCAAGACTGACAGAGCGACCTTTTTTGCAAGATTTTTCATCTCCTTACCTCCGTCTGTCATCTATGACTTTTTAATAGTAGCACCTATTTTTGTCACA
>JBHADN010000125.1:0-2764 GCA_041855085.1 Catonella sp. | reverse complement strand
CTCGGATTTCCCCGCTTACTTTCAAATCTTTCGTAAAAACAGACAGAGTATTTTTCATTCTAATCAACCCCTTTCATTTTTTTATACTCCGAAACTAATATCTTAGCTGTTTCAAAATCAAGTTTATCGTTGACAGCCAATCTTTTTATGAGAGAAATATAAGGCTCATTAGCATTGCCCTCATTTATCCGTATTTTTTGTATCAGTTTATCCAATCTCAGCCTGACTGTCGGATATGTAACTTCGTATTACTTTGCAATATCCTTTAGAGAACCGGAAGATAATATAAAATTTTTTATGAAGGACAGATCTTCTTCATCAAGATTTACCATCCATTCGGGAATAATTTCAATAGCCATATCATTACCTCTCTTTAATAATATTAAGGATATTATTTAATATTATTAAAGTCAATACTAAATATTTTTTGATTTTTATTTATCATAATTTGTCTTTTATTTCTGCGGTCAATTCGTCCGCCTTGCATTATCCGTCAGATGTGTTATAATCAATGGGTTAATCGCAAATTTGTGCCGTAATGTTTGGCGGTATCTGACAGAACGAGGTAAAAAAATGGCGTCAGCTAAAAGAGAAGATATAAGAAATGTGGCAATTATAGCCCATGTAGACCATGGTAAGACTACACTTGTAGATGAATTACTTAAGCAAAGCGGAGTTTTCAGGGCAAATCAGGAAGTGGTTGAGAGAGTTATGGACTCCAATGACATCGAAAGAGAGAGAGGTATTACAATTCTCGCCAAAAACACAGCCGTTACATACAATGGAGTAAAAATAAACATAATTGATACCCCGGGGCACGCGGATTTCGGCGGAGAGGTAGAGCGTGTGCTTAAAATGGTGGACGGAGTCATACTTGTTGTAGATGCTTTTGAGGGAGCTATGCCGCAGACCAGGTTTGTGCTTTCCAAGGCTCTGGCTTTGGAACTTCCCGTGATATGCTGCGTAAATAAGGTGGACAGACCGGAGGCAAGACCTGCAGAGGTGGTGGATGAGGTGCTTGAACTGCTCTTAGAGCTGGATGCAACGGAGGAGCAGCTTGACTGTCCTTTTGTGTTTGCATCTGCAAAAGCAGGCTACGCTTCTCTTAGCGCGGATGAAAAGGGAGCGGACTTAAAGCCTCTGTTTGATACCATACTGGAGCATGTACCCGCGCCTGTGGGCGACAGCGAAGCCCCGCTTCAGGCGCTTATAAGTACTATTGATTACAATGAGTATGTGGGGCGTATAGGTATAGGCAAGGTCAGCAACGGAGTAATCAGGGTAAACGGCGAGGTCATGCTTATAAATCATCATGATGAAAGCAAAAAGACCAAAGTAAAGGTAACCAAGCTTTATGAATTTGAAGGACTTAACAAAAAAGAGGTGGAAAGTGCAACGGTGGGCTCTATAGTAGCTATTTCGGGAATATCGGAAATTCACATAGGAGATACTCTCTGTGACACGGCAAACCCTGTTGTCATACCTTTCCAGAAAATATCCGAGCCTACACTCGCTATGAATTTCATAGTAAATGACAGTCCTTTTGCGGGTACGGAGGGAAAATTCGTTACCTCAAGGCATCTCAGGGAAAGGCTTTACAGAGAGCTTAACACGGATGTTAGCCTCAGAGTCGAGGACACCTCCACTACGGAGGCATTTAAGGTGTCGGGCAGGGGAGAGCTTCATTTATCGGTACTTATAGAAAATATGCGCCGTGAGGGATTTGAGTTTGCGGTAAGCAAGCCGGAGGTGCTCTATAAGGAGGATGAAAAGGGAGGAACTTTAGAGCCTGTTGAGATGGCGGTTATAGATGTTCCTGAGGAATTTTCGGGAGCGGTTATAAGCAAGCTTTCGGAGCGCAAGGGAGAACTCAGAAATATGACAACGAATGCGAGCGGCACTACAAGGCTTGAGTTTAGCATACCGTCAAGAGGGCTCATAGGCTATAGAGGAGAATTTCTTACAGATACAAAGGGAAACGGAGTTATAAATACTATTTTTGACGGCTATGTGCCGTACAAGGGGGATATAAACTACCGCCAGCAAGGCTCTCTTATCGCGTTTGAAACGGGTGTAAGCGTGACCTACGGGCTGTTTAACGCGCAGGAGAGAGGAACTCTCTTCATATCGGCAGGAGAAAAAGTTTACAGCGGAATGATAATAGGGCAGAACGGAAAGGCGGAGGATGTGGAAGTTAATGTGTGTAAAACCAAACATCTTTCAAATACCCGTTCATCAGGCTCGGATGATGCCCTCAAGCTGTCGCCGCCAAGGATATTAAGTCTTGAACAGGCGATTGACTTTATAGAAAAAGATGAGCTGCTGGAGGTTACACCTAAAAATCTCCGAATAAGAAAGAAGATACTTGATCCTACTTTAAGAAAGAGAGCCAACAGAAAGTAGTATGTTAAAACTAAATCCCCCCGTTAAAACCTAGGTTTTTAAGAGGTTTTGTGATAAAATAGTTAAAATCGTATTAAATAAGGGGGGGTAGCAGCTACATGAATAGTGAAATAAATAAAATTCATAAAGATGTTTATGTCAGGATTAAAGAATTGATGGATAATGCAAGAAATAGTGTTGCAAGAGAAGTTAATAATATCCTCATTCAAACTTACTGGGAGATTGGGCGAATTATCGTAGAAGACGAACAGGGAAATTCTGATAGAGCTGAGTATGGGAAACAATTAGTAACAGACTTGTCAAAGAGGCTTACCAAAGAATATGGCAAGGGATTTTCAAGGTCTAATTTGCAAAATATGAG
>JBHADN010000124.1:0-6048 GCA_041855085.1 Catonella sp. | reverse complement strand
CTTTGAGTTGCTGTCATTTCCCTCCGTGCCTATCCATTCCGCAGGCATAAGATAGGCTATCTGGTTGCCTTTTACAGCTATGGACTCTCCCATCCTGACATTCACATTTTTACCTGTCATACCGGTAGGAACTGCCACAGAGCCTGTTCCAAGATAAGCGTATCCCGAAAGCATAACCTCCTTCGCTTTTTCTATGTCGAGTGTACTGTTAATTCCGTTTATTATAATCGCGGAACTGCTCGAAGCCTCTCCCGGTCCGCTGTCCGCCGTAGAACCGTAGCCTCTGTAGCTGCCGCCTATGACTGCAACCGGTGTATTTCCTTTCAGCGTAAGGTCATCTGATACATAAGTAGTGCTTCCGAGATTTGCCCTGCTGCCGTCCACTATTATATTTTCAGTCCAAAACTTCTCTTTACTTCCCGTATCAAGCACTCCGTTATTCTTTACTATAACATTTCCTTCGGCTACCAGAGTCCAGTTATCAAGTCTTACCTTGCCTCCGTCTATAACAAGAGAGTCCTTAGAACCCGCGTTCACATTATTCTTTGTATATGCCGAGCCTGAATACACACTTCCCGTAATGGTAACCAAGCCTATATTGCCTATGTTTAATCCTTCATTAGCTATAACAGGATATTCAAACACATCCATCACAGCCTTCGTGGTAACGCTGTTTATTTCCGGTACTTTAACCACTATATCGGTAACTATTTCCGACACATATTCATCCGCGTCCACATAGCGTATATGCAATTTCTCCATGACAATCCTGTCATCATACTTTCTTATATCCCCCAGACTTCCTCCATTGGATGAAATCTTGGCATAAGGCGGCTCGGTAGCCCTTACAAGCGCAGCTCCCACAAACTTTTCGAGCTTTGCCGTGTTATAATTGGTAATATAAATATTATCGACAACGGAAGATATCAACTCGTTTCTGAAATCTTCCTTAAATGCCGCAGCCTTATCCTCCGCACTTGTTCCCGGCACACCGCTTTCTGCGGACGGCTTAACCAGATATTTCGTCATAGCCGTCTTATAAGCCTCAGATACATTTTCCTGAAGCCCCGCCTTTATCTGCTCAAGCACGCCCTCCGCCGAATAAAAGCTTTCTTTTATGCCTGTATCTGTCTGTTTCATCTGGAAGTTTCTAAAAGACAGCCAAAGAGCTATAGCCGCCATGATGCCTACACCCGCCATGACGGCAATAACCATAACTATGGCAGAACCTTTATTATCTCTTTTTATCAATTTGCCATACCTCCCGTCAAAGTTACCAGCGGATTAGCCGTTTTTAAGTCAGCCCCCGTTATCTCCTTGTCAAAAATCTTTACTTCCACCTCATAAAATCTTTTTTGTGCATGCTCGTCGCCCACATCTCTCTTATCCACCAATTCCTCTGAAAGGGAGATAGCTGTTTTGCCATAAGGTGTGATGCTCTCATTTCCTTTGTTTCCGAAGCTGTATATTCCCTCAGACGCCGCAATATTGGTAAAAAGTTTCGCCGTGCTTTTCGGCTTTCCCGTATTTTCAATCAGCTTTATTTCCGCCTTGTAGTCAAAAGGCTCGGGATTTATCTTCCTCTTTACCAGATAAACATTTACCTCTTTATTCTTATTGTTTTTTATAACTATGCTGTCTTTATTTCTTCCCCACGGATCATAGAAAAGATACACGCTTCTAAGCCCCTTTCCTATGTTCTCCACGCCCTCTGTTTTCAAATCCGTGACGGTGCTCGCTCCTCCGTATATGTATTCAATCTTCCAGTTTATAATTGCCACATCACTTCCGTCATCATTTATATCTATAACTATTCTTCTGGATATCTTGTCTGCGTCTATCGCCGTCATACCGCCACTGTAGGCGGGATCGTTTGCAAATATGGACTGTGCCGCAGCCGCAGCGGATACTTCCGTACTTTTTGCCGCATTGCCTATTACCGCGTCCACTTCCGTGTCTATGGGGCTTATGTCATATATAGCCTTATTCAGTACCGGCGCCGCTTCCCCCTCCGTCTTTCCTTTTAAGGTTATAAGCGCATTTGCCGTAAGCTTGTCCGACTTTATACCCTTTATAAAATAGTTATATACATCTTCCGTATTTTTAAAAAATACATAATCCCCTGTCACGGCGTCATATCTGCTGCTGCCGTTTCCCGTCGCGACAGGCATTACATTTTCTCCTATATTTACCTCATAGTAGCTGAATGAAGCATCCCTCATCACATCAGGTATAAGAAACAAATCCGTCACATCATAGTTAAATTCCTTTGCAAGCTCCGCTATACTGTAACCTTTCAGTCCCTCCATGATATTTCTCGCGGCTTCCGTAGCTCTAAGCTGTTTTCTTGCCCTTTCGTTAAGCCTTGCGGAAGACACGAAGCTGTTCAGAAAAGGAAGCACGATAATAGCAAGTATGGCAATCGCTATTATTATCTCTATAAGCGAAAAACCCTTGTTGTTTTTCTGTTTTATCATACTCCCTCCTTAAACGCTTTATACGGGCTACTCCTTATCTGTATCCGTTTTTGTCGGCTCTGCCGTATCTACCGTCCCGAATATATTGTCAGTTCCTTTGTCCACTCCCTCTGTCATAACTTCCTCATAAGGTCTGTCGTTTCCTGCCAGATAATAGGAGTCATATATTATATTCCCGTTCAGCATTCCCGTTGAAGCATCAAAGGAAACTGATACATTGTTGATACTCTTTTTATCCGATGACTTCGATATAGCCTCAATAAAATCTTTAAAATTCCTGTAGCCTCCGGTATAGCTTATAGTAGTCTGTATGTCGTAAAGCTGATACATCGTGGCTGCCGTTACTGCGGGCTCCACCTCTTCCGTCGGCTGTGTTTCTTCCGCCGCCGCATCCGTTTCCGTCACAGCCTGCTCTGTCGCCTGCGGCTGCACTTCTACGGGGATGGGAACGGGATTTCCTACAGTTATCGAAGTCACTCCTATTTTATTTTCCTTCTCCAGCAAAAGCACATCCATAAGCTCATTTTCTACCTGAAGATATGACGGAAAACTTCTTACCGCCGCTTCTGTCTGTTCCCTTATACTTGCGGTTTCAGCCTTTATCTCTTCTTCTTTCAACACCTTGTCCTGAAGCTCTGCAAGTTTAGGCACAAGCTGCATATTTTCCACTCTCAGCTTATCCGTTTCTTCCATAAGACTGCTTATAGGGAAGTAGTATGCCAGTATAAAGGTTAAAATTCCCAGACATAAAACAAGTATTTTTTTATCTCTTACCGACATTGTCTATTCCCCCTCTCCTGCCGTCTGACTGCCTGCATTCTCACTCAGCACCTCTTCAACATATCCGGTGTACACAAGCTCCACGGAAAAGCTTACCGTAGTTCTTCCGCTCTCATTTGTACTTTCGGATATGGTGGATATGCTGCCGACCATAACACTTTCTATACCTCTAAGCTGCTTGATTGCCTCTACAACCGCCTCTTTGCTGTCTACGCTTATATTTAAGCTGACGGACTCCCTTGAGGAATTTAGAGAGAGCACCCTTATATCTGAAGGCATTTTTACTTCAAGTTCCTCTATAAAGTTCCTGAGATTGTTGTTTTCCGACTTCGTAAGTGCCAAAGCCTTATTAACCCAGTCGCTGTCCGCCTTTGCCGACAGATTTTCGTTTATCACTTCTTCCACATAGGCAAGCTCGTTTATATGATTTTTCAGCACGATGTTTTCATTACTCGCTTTATCCCTTGCCAGATAGAAAAAACCGTACATTCCTGCCGCCGCCACAACGAAAAGCGAGGATATTACAATGCTGAAAGCCATGCTCTCGCCTCTCGGCTTCTGTTTTTTCTTGGCTACAACATCTTTTTTTGCCGTTCTCTGCCGTCCGACAGTCGAAAGACTTCCTCCCTTAAAGGATATTCCGAGGCATGAATAGTAAGTAGGCAGGTATTCCTCAGCATCACCACACTTTTTGCCGAGGCTTATTCCTTTTAAAAGCGGCATGCGCTCCACCTGCATACCGAATTCCGTGCTCAAAAACTCTACAAAGCCCTTTATATCCGCACCTATACCTATAACTCTTATATTCTCTATCTTGCTGTCCTGTTTTCTGGACTGATAATAATCCAAAATCCTCGATATACTTCCCGAAACAAGGCTGAGCTGCTCCAGTACCTCTTCTTTCATCCTGTTTTCCGCACTTAGCTGACCGCTCTCCGCACTCTCATATGTATTGCCGTTTCCCCCGCTTTCCTCCGGGAAGAAGTTGTTTTCACGCATTATACGGATTGCCTCAACTATGTCCGGATTACCGTAGATACCGCTCTCGGATACGGCTGCAATCGCTTCCGCTATACCGTAGTTTATATGTCTTTGAAGCGCTATCTTGCTTCCTTCCATTATAGTAACCAGCGAAGAACGACCGTCTATCTTTATCAATGCCCTTACTCCCTTGTCCCCCTCTCTTCGCAGGAGCTGCTTTGAAGCATTGCCCGTATAGCCCATACCTTCAAGCGAGAATCCGCATTCCTTTGCCAGCCTTGTATAAAAGTCGACTATATCCTTAGGTATGGCAAGCAAAGTAAGCCTGAGTTTTTTTGCATCTTCATCCGTGAATTTTTCTATTATTTCATGTTCAAGTACATATTGTGAGAGTTCAACGGGGAAATAGTCGGAAGCATTTGCTTCAACGAGGTCGACTATTCTGCTTTCCTTTACCGCGGGTATGACTATCTCTCTTGTCGCTATACGCCCCGAGTTTATTACAAAGATAACCTTCTTTGTCCTTATTTTTCTCTTTTTCAGCTCTGCCTGCAGTATACTGACAAATTCCTCCGTTTCGTAGTTGTCAAACAAATGCTCCGGAGCTGCAAATGAGAATGAGTGATAGACCTTTGCATCCTTATCTCTGCCTGAAAGCTCAAGCACTCTTATAAGACTTCTTCCGCTTTCAATACTAAGTACCCTCTTTGCCATATTATTCTCCAAATTCCAGTTTATTGTTCCCCTGTAACAGGGGCTATATCAACGCTATAAAGCACTTATATACCAATCTATAAAGCTATCCCCCCACAGCATAGCTATAAAAAGCCCTGCCGACAGATAGGGACCCATCGCCAAAATCTTGTCCGCTCCCGAAATCCTCATTCTTACGAGGTGTATTGCCGAGCCGAGTATACATCCTATGAAAAAAGCAAGTATTACAAGCTTATATCCGAGCAGCAATCCCGCAGCAGCCATAAGCTTGATATCGCCGCCGCCTATTGCTCTTCCTTTTGTAACGAAATACAGCATAAGTAAAAATACACTGACAGCAAAGAAGCCCGCCAAGTAGTCGAAAAAACTTCTGATATCCAAAGCTACCCTGATGCTTCCAAGTGTCAGTATAAACAAATTGATAGTGATTGGGATCTCATAAGTCCTCCAATCTATAACCGACAGCACAAGCAGTGCCGAAGTAAAAAGACAGTAAATGCCGGACTCTACGCCGATGCCGTTTACTGCAAATATCAGTACATACAGCACACCGTTTATCCCCTCAATTATAGGGTATTGAGAAGATATGGCTGCTTTACAGTACCTACACCTTCCTCTGAGGAAGATGTAGGAAAATATAGGAACCAGATCATACCAACCGAGCCTGTGACCGCACTCCATACAATGTGACGGAACGGTAACTGCCGTTCTTTTCTCCGGTATGCGGTATATGCAGACATTGAGAAAGCTGCCTATGACTATGCCGAAGAGAAAGGCAGTTAAATAAAGGGCAAGGGTTATTATGTCCATCGGGTGTCCTTTCATGATGTTAATAATTGTTCGGCAAAAATCAACCTTATTCTATTGGGCGTACTCACCTGCAGTGGTAGGGTATACCTGATTAGCGGTAGTTGTTCCTACATATACATAAACAGCCCCTGAAGAAACTGAATAGGTTATAGCAAAACTTTGAGAAGAAAGAGCTGAAGCCTTTACTGCAGGCACTTCGGCTAAAAGATTTGCATTTCTTAAAGCGGTAGCTGTAGTACTTCCTGCTAAAGCAGTAATAGCCGTTACATCATTTTTGAGAGTTCCG
>JBHADN010000123.1:0-4342 GCA_041855085.1 Catonella sp. | reverse complement strand
GAGAAACTAAAGAGAGAAGAAATGAATTACAGAAGTACGAGAAAAGAGTTTTGTCAAAGGAAGAAGCAACAGATAGGAAGAGTGAAGCGCTTGAAAAACGGGAAATTAAATTGACCGAGCGTGAGGGAGAACTTGAGAGGGAGAAAAAGACTGTCGAGGAACTTCATGCAAAAGAGCTTGCCGAACTTGAAAGAATCTCAGGACTTACCTCCGACCAGGCGAAAGAGCACATCTTAAAAGCAGTTGAGGATGATGTGAAGCATGAAATGGCAGTTATGGTTAAAGAGCTTGGAACAAGGGCAAGAGAAGAGGCGGATAAAAAGGCAAAGGAAATAGTTATTACAGCTATCCAGCGCTGTGCTGCCGACCATATCGCAGAGGCGACAATTTCTGTTGTACAGCTTCCTAATGATGAGATGAAGGGCAGAATTATAGGCAGGGAAGGACGCAATATAAGAACCTTGGAAACACTTACCGGTGTGGATCTTATAATTGACGACACACCTGAGGCGGTGGTGCTTTCAGGTTTTGATCCTGTAAGGAGAGAAGTCGCAAGGATTGCGCTTGAAAAGCTTATAGTTGACGGACGAATTCATCCTGCCAGAATCGAAGAAATGGTTGAAAAAGCACAGAAAGAAGTCGAAATTCTCATAAGAGAAGAAGGCGAGGCGGCTGCGCTTGAATGCGGACTTCACGGCATACACCCTGAAATCATCAAACTTCTTGGAAGAATGAAGTTTAGAACAAGCTACGGTCAGAATGTACTCAGACATTCGATTGAAGTTGCTCAGCTTTCAGGAATTTTGGCTGCAGAGTGCGGATGTGATGTGAAACTGGCTAAGAGAGCGGGGCTTCTTCATGATATCGGAAAATCTGTAGACAGGGAGCAGGAAGGCTCTCATGTACAGATAGGAAGCGATATTTGTAAAAAATATAAGGAATCACCGATAGTCATCAATGCTATTGAATCTCATCATGGCGATGTTGAACCGAACTGTCTGATTTCTTATCTCGTTTCGGCTGCCGATACTATTTCTGCCGCCCGTACAGGTGCAAGAAGAGAAACTCTTGATACATACACCAACAGACTTAAGGAGCTTGAAGATATAGCAAATGAGTTCGAAGGTGTTGACAAGTCGTTTGCAATTCAGGCAGGCAGAGAGGTTAGAGTGCTGGTTATACCTGAACAGGTTGCAGATGCGGAGATGGTACTTCTTGCTCGTGATGTGTCTAAGAAGATAGAAGCGTCATTGGAATATCCTGGTCAGATAAAGGTAAGCGTAATACGCGAGTCAAGAGCTGTTGATTATGCAAAATAGTTAAGTTAAAGTCCCTGAACTTTCAGGGGCTTTTTTTGTACACCGAGGGGCGTTGCGACTGCGAAAGAAGCAGGCGTTTGCCCGAATGCTGTAAGTGAAGGGAAATTGTCGGTAAAACCGTCATTTTCTGAAAGTGACGGCTTTTATGTGCGGAGAGGGCTAAAAGGCTGCACACGGGCATTGTGAGGAATGTGCTGTGATACTGCAAAAGGCTCTTTGCTTGAAATTGATGTTGTATAAAATGTTTATGGAAAGGTTAAGACTATGAAATATATATCTTGGAATGTGAATGGGCTTAGAGCCTGTCTTACAAAAGGCTTCATGGAGTTTTTCAACTCCGTGGATGCGGATGCTTTCGGATTGCAGGAGATAAAGTTGTCCGAGGGGCAGCTTGAACTTGAAACTCCCGGTTATCATCAATACTGGTATTATGCGGAAAAGAAGGGATATTCAGGCACGGCGCTTTTTACAAAGACGGAGCCGATAAATGTCACATACGGTATCGGCAAAGAGGAGCATGACAAAGAAGGGAGAGTTATTACCGCTGAGTATGAGGACCATTTTTTAGTGGTATGCTATACGCCGAACGCAAAGCAGGAGCTCTTAAGACTTGATTACAGAATGGTGTGGGAGGATGACTTCAGAAATTATCTGGAGGAATTGAAGAAGAGAAAACCCGTAGTGCTTTGCGGAGATTTAAATGTGGCGCACAAGGAAATAGACCTTAAAAACCCGAAAACAAATCGTATGAATCCCGGATTTACAGATGAGGAGAGGGCAAAGATGACCGAACTTCTCGAAAAGGGTTATATAGATACTTTCAGATATTTTTATCCGGAACTTGAGAATGCTTACTCCTGGTGGTCATACAGATTTAAGGCGAGAGAGAAGAATACAGGGTGGAGAATTGACTATTTTATTACCTCCGACAATTTTAAGGAAAGGCTTACGGGAGCGAAGATACACGCAGATATAACGGGCAGCGATCATTGCCCTGTGGAATTGGATTTTATATAGCAGGGTTATGCCTCGTTTTATACACTCTAAGGATGCTTTAGGGTATATAAGGCGGGGCTTTTATTAAGACAAAAAATATTTCCCACTAGAAAATATTCATAAATAATGATATAGTGAAAATAATATAACAACCTTAAAGCAAAACGGAAGGGAGGGCAGAATATATACAAAACTACTATTAATACAGGTCTTTTGCATAAACTTTTGTTAAAAGTGGCAATTGACAGATAGTGAAGAGAATGATAAAATTTTAACAAGTTAGTTAAAAAAATAACAATTCCTAAAACTACTAAACCGAAGGGAGAATATTGATGGACAATAAGACTCGTAACATCATTGATGGCGTAGAAGCACTTGAGAAGGCTCTTAAGAGGCTTCGTGCAGCTCAGGAGAAGTTCGCCACCTACACACAGGAGGAGGTAGACAAGATTTTCTTTGCAGCGGCAACGGCGGCTAATCAGCAGAGAATACCGCTTGCCAAGATGGCTGTAGAAGAAACCGGTATGGGTATAGTGGAAGATAAGGTTATTAAAAACCATTATGCTTCAGAATATATCTATAACACGTACAAAAATTCCAAGACCTGCGGCGTTATTGAAGAGGATAAGGAGTTTGGAATTACGAAGGTTGCAGAGCCGTTAGGAATACTTGCTGCGGTAATACCTACCACAAACCCTACTTCGACCGCCATTTTTAAGACTCTTATAGCCCTCAAGACCAGAAACGGAATAATTATAAGTCCACACCCGCGCGCAAAAGGTTGTACTATAGAAGCGGCAAGGATAGTGCTTGAAGCTGCCGTTAAAGCAGGTGCTCCTGAAGGAATTATCGACTGGATAGATGTGCCTAGCCTTGAGCTTACGAATATGGTTATGAAAGAATGTGACTGTATACTTGCCACGGGCGGTCCGGGTATGGTTAAGAGTGCATATTCTTCAGGAAAGCCTGCACTCGGTGTAGGAGCGGGCAACACTCCTGCCATCATAGACGAGTCTGCGGACATTCTTATGGCTGTAAACTCAATAATTCATTCCAAAACCTTCGACAACGGTATGATTTGTGCGTCGGAGCAGTCAGCAATAGTTGATGCCAAGGTTTATGACGCGGTAAAGGCTGAGTTTAAGAAGAGAGGCTGCTACTTCCTCAAGAAAGACGAGCTTGAGAAGGTGCGCAAGACCATCATCATAAACGGTGCGCTCAATGCCAAGATAGTAGGACAGAAAGCGTCGACAATTGCAGAACTTGCAGGCTTTAAGGTGGATCCTGCTACCAAAATCCTTATAGGAGAGGTTACAAGCGTAGATCCAAGCGAGGAATTTGCACATGAAAAGCTTTCTCCTGTGCTTGCTATGTATAAGTCCAAAGACTTTGAGGACGCTCTTAACAAGGCGGAAAAGCTTGTAGCGGACGGCGGATACGGACATACCTCTTCAGTTTATCTGAATACTGTTACCGACAGGGAGAAAATTGCAGCTTTCGGAGCAAGAATGAAGACCTGCCGTATTTTGGTAAATACTCCGTCTTCTCAGGGAGGTATAGGCGATATCTACAACTTTATGCTCACTCCTTCGCTTACACTCGGCTGCGGTTCATGGGGCGGCAACTCAACTTCCGAGAATGTTGGAATTAAGCAGTTGATTAACATAAAGAATGTTGCTGAGAGGAGAGAAAATATGCTTTGGTTCAGAGCCCCTGAGAAAGTTTATTTCAAGAAGGGCTGTTTACCTGTAGCCCTTGAAGAGTTAAGGGATGTAATGAATAAAAAGAAGGTTTTTATTGTTACGGACAAATTCCTTTTCCAGAATGGATATACAAAGGCAGTTACGGACAAATTGGATGACCTGGGCATAGCTTACCAGACCTTTGCCGATGTAGAGCCGGATCCTACACTCGACTCGGCTAAAAAGGGTGCGGATATGATGAGAAGCTTTTCTCCTGATTGTATTGTTGTACTTGGAGGCGGTTCTCCTATGGATGCGGCAAAGGTTATGTGGGTACTTTATGAG
>JBHADN010000122.1:0-2513 GCA_041855085.1 Catonella sp. | reverse complement strand
CCCGTTTCCTTGATATAGCTTGGTGTAATCCTGTCATATGCCATATATCTACCTCATTATCTTTATTTTAAAAGTAACAGTCCAGCTATGCTGAACTGTTACACAGTAAATATCCTACTATTTTTTTGCCGCCTCAAAAACCGCCTGTGCCTGCTTAAGAAGCTCTGCATTTACCTCGTCTTCTCCTCCTTCTTTCAGCTTCTGCTTAAACTCGGCAAGAGCAGCCTCCGGATCCTTTGAAAAGCCGAGATACAATATAGGAATATATTCCGACATTATATTGGCATTGCTTGCCACCTGTGTATTCACAGAATCAGTTACAAAAGCCATACCGTCAAGCGGATGGTCCATCTTCTGTTTATAGTAATATGATGCTGAAATCTCTTTAAATCCCGGGAATGACTCTTCCGGAAGAGAAAATGAGTTTGAAAAGCACCAGGAGCTTATGCTTCCTACCTCTGCAGAATCAAGCTTTCTAATCTTGTCAATAGTCTGTCCTTCTACGGTTTCAGTTCCTATAATCTCACTATGTACTCCCGGAATTCCGTTATTTATCATAAAGTTAATCTCTTTATCATAGTTAAGCAAATCTGCCGCCATAAGCGCACGCTCTATATTCTTGGTTCTTGCATTAAAACCAACACCGTTTCCAAGGTAACCTGATGAGCCTAAAGGCTTTCCCTCAAGAATATTTATAAACTCTATCTCCCAGTCAGGATGCTCTTTCTTTGCCAGCTGATAATAATAGTTTGCCTGATCTATATTATGGAAACGCACCGCACTTTTTCCTGCCGCAAAGCGCTCCGATGTAGTTGCCGTAAGATCACTCTTTGAGAAGAAGCCCTTCTGATTCCATTCTTTCATCTTCTTAATATAATCCGTAAAGCCGTCCAACTCATAAAAAGGCTTTAAGTCAATCTTATCCGGATTTGTGAAGTCGTATGTAAGCGGATTGGTATTTTGTCCTACAAGGTAGAAGCGTCCCTGAGGATATAATACCATTGTTCTCATCATAAATTCCGCTTCATTTCTTGAGGTTTCCACAGGAATCATACCCGGCTCATTTTCCACAACCTTCTGCATATACTCTTCAAGCTGCTCTATGGTCTTTATTTCCGGCATTCCGTATTTTTTCCTGAGATCCCCGCGAATTACAATTCCAAAATGATTTGCCCAATAGTTGTTGTGCGGAATCATATAATTTTTCCCGTTAATTTTGGTAGTATTCCAAGCGTTTTCAGGAAGGTTCTTTTTTACCAGAGGAGCATATTTATCTATCAATTCCGGTGTAAGCTCATAAAATCCTCCCTTTGATGCCGTTTCCGAATAAAATGCCCATGATGCCGTATAAATCATATCAAAGTCCTCTCCTGAAGAGAAAAGGAGCGGATATCTCTGGAGATAATCTCCCCAGGACAGATAATGAGGCTCTATTGTCGCATTTATCTTCTCCTTAAGCTTGACATTGATTGCATCAAAGATTACCTGATTCTGATCATTAGCATCTCCTAAAAAATACATCTTAAGTGTTACAGGCGACAGTTCACCGGTGTCGGAACTGCTTGTAGATGACGACACGCTCTTTGTATTAGAACTCGTTGTCTGCTGCCCCGTCGTTCCGGACGAACCGCAGCCTGCCAGTATTGCGGCACAGGAAACCGCAGCCGCCAGTCTTAGTAAAGATTTTTTTAACATAACATCCTCCTTTTTATATATCTTTTTATTACTAACCCTTTACAGCTCCTATCATAATTCCACTTACAAAATACTTCTGTACAAATGGATATAACAGTAGTATCGGTCCTATAGTAATCAAGGTCATAGCCATTTTAAAGCTTTCCTCCGGCGGTGTAACCGCACTCAGCTGCGGCACTTTTGAAACCAGGGTTCGCAACATTGAAATCTGCGAAAGCATCTTATAGAGATAAAACTGCAGCGGCATAAGCTTTTGATTATCTATAAACAGCATTGCATTAAACCAGTCATTCCAGTATCCCAACGCCGTAAAAAGTCCGATCGTAGCAAGTATCGGCTTTGAAAGCGGAAGTATGAGTCTTACAAAAATTTGAAATTCTCCCGCTCCGTCTATTTGTGCCGACTCCACTACTGCCGCAGGTATTGATGTACTTATAAAGCTTCGAATAATAATCAGATTAAATACATTAAATATCCCCGGAAGTATAAGCGCCAGTATATTGTTTTTCATATTAAGGCTCTGCGTCATAAGTATGTACCAGGGCACTAAGCCTCCCGAAAAAATAGTTGTAAAGTAAAAGTAGAACGAAAATGCATTTCTATGTATAAAGTCTTTCTTTTGCAGCACATATGCCGCCATTGACGACATAAACAAGCTTACAAATGTACCCGTTATTGTAATGAATATAGTCACTCCGTAGGCATTTATAATATTTTCGGGCATTGCAAATATTGCCTGAAACGCTTCCATGGAGAATACGCTGGGTATAAGTGTAAAGCCGTTTTCCAGGATGGCGCTCTCCTTTGTGAATGCCCCT
>JBHADN010000121.1:0-10055 GCA_041855085.1 Catonella sp. | reverse complement strand
CCTCTGTCTAATTCCAGCTTAACAGACCTTAACTTGTTGGGATGTCTTACCATTTCCATTTCGGCTCATTCCATTGCTCTTGTAGAATGTAATATTCGGTTCTTTTTACTCGCTCCTTATTCTTGTGTAAAAATATTTGACTAAAAACCTTGACTTTTCGTGCCAATTCTTGTACAGTGAGAAGTGACGACTTGAAGAGTGTGTTGTTAGCAGAATAAATCTTGGCATAAAACCAATATTCGGCTAGGTAAATGAGAAGTTACCCTATAGCAAATATTATTCTGTTATCAAAGAACATAGGTAGAAGGTTTTCTTTCTACCTATGTTTATTTTACACTTATAGCGTTATTTAAAACTTAAACAAGCGGCACACTCGATGTTAGCGAGTATGCCGCCTGTCTTAAATTTCTGCCTTAAATTCCACCTAACCGATTTGCGACTGATTGTTATTCACAAACATAAGGAATGAGCGCCAAATGACGAGCACGCTTGATAGCGGTTGTCAATGTTCTCTGATGCTTTGCGCAAGTTCCGGTTATTCTTCTTGGAAGAATCTTTCCTCTCTCAGAGATGAATTTCTTTAACTTGGCTACATCCTTGTAATCAAGGTTGTCAAGTTCCTCAGGAGTTAATGCACAAACTTTTTTTCTTCTGTGCACCGGTCTTCTGCGTGGAAAATCGTCTTTATCTTCTCTGGCATTTCTGTTATCTTTACCTACTGCCATGTCAACTTACCTCCTAATAATATCTTAATTAAACGGGAGAGCACTGTCTATTCCGTCAGGAATATTCATAAAACCGTCTATGGCAGGCGAAGGCTCGCCGCTGTCCGAACTCATTCCGCCTTGGAACGGCATTCCGCTTCCACCTGAAGCATTTTTACTCTCTGCAAACTCAATCTCTTCAATAATAACCTGAACGCTGTATACCTTCTGACCTTCTTTGTTTGTGTAGTTATCGTTCTGAATGCGCCCGATAACGGCTATCTTTGTACCCTGCTTGAGGTACTTCTCCACAAACTCTGCCTGTTTGCCGAAGGCAGTACAATTAAAGAAATCTGCTGTAACCGCATCTCCCTGTCTTTTAAACTTTCTGTCAACTGCAAGCGAAAATTTCGCTATAGCCATTTGTCCTTCTCCCTGAGAATATCTTAACTCAGGATCTCTTGTAAGTCGCCCCATCAGAATGACTTTGTTCATAAGGAAAACCCCTTTCTTATGCTACTGTCTAACGCATAAAAATCTGAGTACGCTTTCCATAATGCGGACACGGCTCTCTATTTCAGCCGGTGCTGTAGACTCCGACTCAAAATGTATGAAATAGTAGTAAGCTTCATTCATCTTCTGAATTTCATAAGCAAGCTTCTTCTTTCCCCATTCATCTACATCTGAAATCTGTCCGCCAAAACGCACAATAAGGCCCTTAACATCTTCAACTACCTTGTTTCTGGCCTCATCTTCGATTTTTGCATTAACAACTAAAGCTAATTCATATTTGTTCATAGTTGCTCTGCACCTCCTTCTGGTCTTTTTGTGGCCCTCTTTTTTGCCGGGACGAGCAGCTCAAAAGGGCAAGGAATATTTTTACATCACAGCAAACAATTATGCCATAAAAAAAGAATTTTTGCAAGTATAAATTTTTAGGGAGCAGATTTCCCGCTCCCCGTCTGTAAACTTCGCATAAATCATATATCTACACAGTTTTTATCTTTTTCACGCTTTTTTCCACCTGCTTTCTGGGCAGCATAATCTGCCGCCCGCAGCCGAGGCAGGAAAGTCTTATGTCCATGCCCGTTCTTATTACCTTCCATTCATAAGAGCCGCAGGGATGTACTTTTTTCAGAACAAGTATATCATCAAGATTTATTTCCATAATTTTACTACCTGTTTATAGCTCTGCTGACCATTTCCTGATTTGTGGCAAAGTTAAGAGCAGTCTGACTGTCAATAAGCCCCTGAGTATACAGTTCAAGTATACTGGAATCCATAGTTCTCATATCTTCCTTCGCAGAAGAATAGATTACGGAGTCTATCTGATGCACCTTATTATCTCTAATCATAGTCTTTATGGCACTGTTTACTTTCATGATCTCAAACGCAGGAAGAAGTTCGTTGTTCTTTCCCGGTATGAGCTGCTGTGAAACTACCGCCTGCAAAATCATGGAAAGCTGCACCCTTATCTGCTGCTGCTGGCTCGCAGGAAATACATCCACAACTCTGTCTATTGTGTTTGCCGCTCCTACCGTATGAAGAGTGGAAAGCACGAGATGTCCCGTTTCCGCCGCTGTCATAGCTATCTCGATGGTTTCATAATCTCTCATCTCTCCTACAAGGATTACATCCGGCGACTGTCTCATAGCGGCTCTGAGCGCCGTAGAATAGCTGTCGCTGTCTATCTTTACCTCACGCTGGCTTACTATGCTCATTTTATGTCTGTGCAGAAACTCGATAGGATCTTCAAGCGTAAGTATGTGACAATTTCTCGTTTCATTTATTCTGTCTATGATATATGAGATGGTGGTACTCTTTCCGGAGCCTGCCGCCCCTGTAACCAGCACAAGTCCCTTTTTCAGTTCCGACAGTTTCATTATACTTTCAGGAATTCTCATCTCCTTGTAGCCCGGAAGATCAAAATGAACAACTCTTATTACCGCTCCGAATGTACCTCTCTGCCTGAATACATTGCACCTGAACCTGCCGAGATTCGCTACCGAAAGCGAAAAATCATCATCACCCTTTGTCATAAAGTGGCTAAGACTTCTTCCCGCCTTGTCATATATGCTCGTTATAATCTCCTCGGTATTAGTCGGCGAAAGCTTGGTTTCATCCATCTTTCTTATAGAGCCGTCAAGCTTAAACGAAACCGCCTGCCCCACTACAAGAAAAATATCCGAAGCATCCGCTTCAACTGCCTTTTCAAGGATATTCATAAGCTCCATTTCATATTCCTCCCCAACTCTTAATCAGTTATCTGAAGTTCATATTCTAAATTGTCCGCTTCCGTCTTAGTGCTCCATCTTTCTATAAATGTTTCGCCCTCGCCTACGCCTACATTCACATTTAAGGTTCTTCCCGAATTTTCCACCGAATATTTTATAAGCACGGGTAAATCTCCCTCATACTGTATATCAGTAATTTCCGGTATTCCCGACAACTCTCCCGAAATATCCGCACCTGAAGCTATTATTCCGTCTATCTTTGCATAAATCCTTACCGCTTCGGTATCCATCTTATAGAATTTTTCAATGCTCTCTCTTGTCTTTTTCGCAAGATTTTCTTCATTTAAAGATGACTTGACTGCCAATACCGCAAACATGGACATAGCAACCACCAGTATCACAAGGATTACCAGCGCACCTCCCGTACTCATCCTATCTCTTATGGCATTCTTCATTGTTACTCACCCTTTTTATATTTGCTTCCTTCCAGTTCCACAAGTACAACCGCATCTTCAGAAACATTTTTTGCTACGGCCACATGATAATTATACATGATACCGTTTGAAAGCTGCTCCGTTTTTTCCGTAACTTTCAGCAGATACGACGGATTTTCACGGGTATTTTTCCACTCCTTGTCGTAGCTCGCTTCCATCTGCTTTCCGTCCGCAGTTTCCAAAACGGACGCCCCGAACTCCGCAGCCGCATCTTCAAAAGAAAGTGCCTTTGCAAGTTCAAGCACCGATTCCGCTTTTATAACCGCCTTACTTATATCATCCGCATTCTTACTCATAGCATTGGCAGATGTAAAAAATCTCAATATAAATACGCTTATAACCGCAAAAAGACCGATGGCTATAACCAGCTCCACCACAGGAAGCATTATGCCGCTTCTCGACTTGATTCCCTTTTTTTCATCTACCTCAAATGTATTCATCTTTCCTCCCAAACGCCTGACGCAATGCTATTCACTTCTCAACTTCACATACAGGGATTCGCCGCTGCCGCTCTTATTCATAGCTTCAAGCTTTATCAGCCCGTTTTCCAGGGAGATATCAAAAGAATGAATTTTAAGGATTTCAAAGCCGTTTTCCGGAGTAAATTCCATCCCCTGCTCCCCGATTATCTCATAGAGCTTTCCGTTATGAAAATATATTGCGGTATCATATATGACATCTTCTATAAGCTCGCTCAAAACAAGGATTTTCATGCCATCTCTCTCCACAAGTGAAACTCTTCCGAACTCGTCATACTGATTTATTTTTGTCTTTAGATAAGAAAGTGAAGTTCTAAGCTCGAAGCTCTCCAGGTTTCTCTCTGCTATATTTTTATAAACTGAAGCTCCCACGCTGCCGAGCATCATAGCAGAAATTCCAAACATACAGATAACTGCAAGCACGCTTACCGTGTGTACCAAACCCTTATCTGATTTTATATTTTCCATACTACCTCTTCTCATACACCTCTATTGTCGGCATAATATTTGACGCAAACACATCGTAATGAATGTAATACTTTGTCTTGTCATAAGTAAAATTGTAATTCTCCTCCATATACTCCACATTCGGAGGATAAATACCTTCTATGGCATAACATTCCACCACAGTCCTTGTGACCGCCTCGCGGGTAAGCATAATTCCCTGTTCATTTCCTATATTGCCCAGATAGTATATGCCCGCTATAAAAACGGCGGAAATTACAAGTGTAAGCAGAACCGACTTCAACAGTCCTCTATCCTTAGCCGCCTTGCTTTGCACCTCTGCAAGTTTTTTCATTTCACACCTCTTAACCTATAGACGCAATAACACTCATAAGCGGCATCATAACCGATATGAGAACTGCTCCTACAATAAGCGAAAGGGTAACCACAAGCACCGTTTCCAACACGGATGCAAGAGAATTAAGCCTTGTATTTGTTTCTTCGTCAAATCTGTCCACTATCTTAAAAAGTATGGAATCCGCCGAACCGCTGAATCTTGCCACTCCCAGCATTTTAGCATGAAGAGAAGTCAATATATCCGCCTCTCTGAATGCCACCTCTATCTTTTCGTCCGCATTCAGCATTTCAAGACTTTTTTCTATCTTGGCAAGAGTCTTTTTATTTTCAACTACCTTGGAAGCGTTTTTAACCGCCTCCGTCATCTCCATTCCGCCTGCATTCATAACTGCCAGCGTTGCGAGAAACTTTCCTATACTTATCTTATCTGCAAGTGAGGCGGAGAAAGGATTGTTGTTGATGACCGAGGTTATTACCGTGCTTCCGCCCTTAACCTTATACCACACGGCTACTCCTATGAGTGCGGCAAGGAGTACGAGCACTACTCCCGCTATAATCTTGGATATAAGTATACTGGTATCCATAATGCCTACCGTCGTACCGGTGCCCCCGTCAAGCTCCAGAAAAATATCCTCAAACATAGGCAGTATCTTAACAACAAGCACAATAAGTATGACCGCCATCATTCCTAAAAGTACAGTCGGGTAACTTATTACGCTTCTTATGCTGTTCTTTATTACAGACTCTCTCTCATAGTATCCTGCAAGAGAATGCATAATGTCTTCAAGCTTTCCTGTGGTTTCTCCTATTGCAACCATCTCGCAAAGATAGTCCGGAAAAGCTTTGCTTTCTTTCAGAGCCTCGCTGAAACTCAGTCCCGACTTAACATTCTCATCAACTCTTTTCAATACATCTTTCGTTCTTCCTGCATCCATTTCCTCATAGAGTATATGAGTTCCTTCGTAAATGGGAATTCCACCGTTAAGAAGCATGGCAATCTGATCACAAAAAGCAGATATTTCCTCTGACGAAAATGCCCTTACATTCGACATAATCCTCTCCCTCAATTCTATAATTTCACACTTAGATTATTCATATTCCTGCCCGACCGTTCACGAAATATATCCTGAAAACCTGCAATCAGAACAAAGCTTAAGGCTTCAGGTCTTTTTAGGCGATTTATATCGGTCTGTAATCTGTCCTATGAATAATTTAGGTCTGTATCTTTCATTTTATAACATTATAGCGTCATAAGCAAGTAGCAGTTTTTTATAAATGATAATAAATGTAGCTTGCCCTCTTTGCGCGGGTGTGGTACTCGGAAGCCTGTTTCCTTCCGCTGCCGTTTGCAAGCAAAAAAGGCTGATGTGACAAGATTTTACTCTTAATCACACCAGCCGACATTATGAACCGAATTTAATGTTTGTGAGCCTTGCAGCCGGACTTGCAGCCCTCACAGCCGCAACCGCAACCGGATATTCCTTTTTTCCCGTTGCTGTAAAGTCTGTAGGCTATTCCTGCTACCGTTATGCCCACTACCGCATATATTATAATATCAACCACAGGCTTTCCTCCTTTTTGTTAAGCCTCCGTACCTACTTTCTTGTATCGCTGTGCGGATTTGAAATAATTTATAATCATTGTAATTACTGCAATTACCATTATAGCCGCAAACACATATAAAACTATATCGCCCGGAAGGAGCGCTGTTTCCGCCGCTACATCCTCAAGCCCTTCATACTCAAGAGTCATAGGAACAACCCAGTCCGTTCCTGCAAGCAGTATATTGCCCAAAAGGTTTACAGCAGTTGCACAAACATAGGCAACTCCCGTCTGGAAGAGCAGGGCAAAACCGAGCGCCCTTCCGCTTCCAAGTTCTCTCCTCATAGCTCCTATAGCCGCAAAGCAAGGTGCCGCAAACATTGTAAATACTATGAAGCTTAATGCCGTTACCTTGGTAAACATTATAGGAGATACAGCTCCGACCGTTGCAAAGGTGGTAACCACAACCTCTTTTGCCACAAGACCTGTAACCGCCGCAACCGCAGGAGCCCAACTGTCGCCGAAGCCCATAGGGACAAATATGTATCTGATAGCTCCGCCGATAGAAGCAAGTATACTCTGATCCAAATCCTCCACCAGTTCAAAGCTCCAGTTAAAGCGCTGTAATACCCAAAGCACTACTGAAGAAATAAGTATAACACTTCCCGCCTTCTTTATAAAGCTCTTTGCCTTTTCCCACATATGTATGAGAACACCTTTAAGACTTGGTAATTTGTAACTTGGAAGTTCCATTACAAAAGGTGCGGGATCTCCCTGAAATCTCTTTGTCCTTTTAAGAAGGATTCCCGAAAGTATGACTGCTATTATTGCCACAATATAGATTGTAGGTCCGAGCCATGCCGCATTGTTAAATATCATAGCTATGAACATACCGAAAACCGGAAGCTTCGCTCCGCAAGGAATGAAAGGTGTAAGCATAATCGTCATTCTGCGGTCACGCTCATTTTCTATCGTCCTTGAAGCCATAACTCCGGGGATAGAGCAGCCGGTTCCTACAAGCATAGGTATGAACGACTTTCCTGAAAGTCCGAATTTACGGAAAAGTCTGTCCATTATAAATGCAACTCTCGCCATATAGCCCGAGTCTTCAAGCAGGGATAGGAAGAAGAACATAATCATAAGCTGAGGTACAAATGTAAACACAGCTCCTACACCCGCTATAATTCCGTCCACCACAAGACTTATAGCCACCTCGCCTGCGCCGATTCCTTCCAAAAGCCCTGTAGCCCACTCTCCTAGAGCCTCTGCATATCCTTCCACAACACCTATAGCGGCATCTCCTATGGTTGTAATTGCAAGATAATAGATAAGGTACAGTATACCGAAGAAAATGGGAAGTGCCAGCCACTTATTGGTAACTACCGAGTCAATCTTATCCGAAGTCGTCAACCTGTTTTTAATAGGCTCTGCCGACCTGTTTACTATCTTGCCTATAAGCGCATACCTCTCGCCTGCCACCATAGACACCGCATCATCGCCGCTTTTTTTCTCAAACTGCTTTACGATTTCAGAAACCTCCGAAAGCAGCTTTTCATCAAAGACACCGCTCTTTAAGACTTCGTCATCTCCCTCTATCAGCTTAATTGCATACCATCTCGCATCATTTCCCGCCTTGGAAGATATCTTGCTTCCCACAGCCTCCACAGCCTCCTCAAGATCCTTAGAAAAAACAAGCGGTTTCTGCGTCTTTACCTTTTTTGCTGTGTCTATAGCCGTCTTTATCAGTTCCTGCAAGCCCTCGCCTTTTACCGCCGATGTAGCTACTACCGGACAGCCGAGTTCCTCCGACAGCTTCTTTATGTCGATATTGCGTCCCTGCTTTCTTACTATGTCCATCATATTAAGCGCCACAACAACAGGTATACCCATTTCCAATAATTGGGTAGTAAGATACAGGTTTCTGTCAAGATTTGAAGCATCTACCAGATCGATTATTACATCAGGCTTCTCTTCCCTTATATATTTACGGCTTATTACCTCTTCGAGTGTATAAGGCGACATAGAATATATGCCCGGAAGATCTACAACTGCAATATCCTTATGACCTCTAAGCTTTCCCTCTTTTTTCTCTACTGTTACCCCGGGCCAGTTTCCCACATACTGCGCACTTCCCGTAAGGTCATTAAACATGGTAGTCTTTCCACTGTTTGGATTTCCAATCAGTGCAATGGTTGTTTTCATAAACTTAACTCCTTCTTTTTGTTAAATTACATTAGTTTTAACTAACTTATGCTCAAAAAAATTATATCACCTCTATATTTTTTGCATCCGCCATACGAATACTGAGCTGATATCCACGCAATGTGAGTTCTATCGGATCCCCTAAAGGCGCTACTTTCTCAACCTTAACTTCTACGCCCTTTATAAGCCCCATGTCCATAACCCTGCGCCTTAAAGGACCGTCACCGTTTATTTTGCTCACCTTTACACTGCTTCCTACCTTTACTTCATCCAGCGTCATTATTTCCTCCTCTACACAAAAATCCTGTTTGTTAAAGACTTCTCCAAAGCTAGTCTTGTACCCTTAACATCCAAGATAAGATTTCCGTTCAACTGGGATATTACCCTTATCTCCGTTCCCTCTACAAGACCTAAATCACGCAAGTGCTTAACTACCGCATCATCACCGCGTATAGCTGTAATAGTTCTTATTTCTCCCACTTTTAACAATGATATTGGCATAGATTAGCCTCCACTAACTTTTCTTCATGTACCATTATAGCACCCTTGTCAAGAGGGGGAAGAACAGGAACCTGCAATCAGTTTTTCCTTGTCCGACCTGCTCATCCTGTGCTTTATTTCCCACTCTCTGCCCAAGGCGGCGCTTTTGCTTTCAAAGCTTTCCGTATACACCAGTTCACAGGGCAGCCTTCCTCTGGTGTATTTTGCGCCTTTTCCGCTGTTATGCTCTGCCAGCCTTTTACTCACATCTGCCGCATACCCTGTGTAATAAGTTCCGTCCGCACATTTTAAAATATATACATAAAACATTATCTCTACCTGAATAAACTGAATATTCCCGTCGACTGTAAAAATAAAACTCCCATGAGGACAGGTGCTATATATTTAACCATAATCCCATACAATGTCTTTTTGTGAAATACTTCTCCATTTACGACCATTTCGCTTTCAATCCATGACGGTTTCACTACCCAGCCTATGAAAATGCAGGTTAAAAATGATATAAGCGGCATAAGAAAGCTGTTGCTTATATAGTCAGCTATATCCAAAAGCTGTCCCGTGGATCCGTTAGGCAGAGGCGCTTCAAAATACAGTACATTGTATCCCAAACATATAATTATTCCCGCAACGGCGCTGACTATCCCGACTATAACACTTACTCTTTTCCTTTCGGCATGAAAAATTTCCATACAGTTTGCAACCAGAGTTTCCATTATAGAAATACAGGAAGTGATTGCCGCAAATACCACCATTACAAAAAACAGTATGCCTATAAGCTTGCCTGCGCCGCCCATAGCCAAAAACACCTTTGGAAGAGAGATAAACATAAGACTTGGACCTGAGCCCATTCCCTCCATTCCGAAAAACACAAACACCGCGGGAATTACCATCATACCCGCTATAAGCGCCACCCCCGTATCAAACAGTTCTATTCTGGTAATTGACTTTTCAAGGTTTGTTTCTTTTTTAACATACGAGCCGTATGTAATCATTATTCCCATAGACACGCTGAGCGAGAAAAAAAGCTGACTCATCGCATCCAAAAGAATTCCCAAAAATTTGGAAAAGGTAATCCCGCTAAAGTCGGGAGTTATGTAT
>JBHADN010000120.1:0-2722 GCA_041855085.1 Catonella sp. | reverse complement strand
GTTCCTCTTGGGAGCATCCTGTAATTACATAGCTGCGTACTTCTCAACCATAGCCTTGATAGCAGGCTCTGTACAGTCTTCCTTAGCAAGCTCTTCAACCTTTTCTCCACCCTTGTAGATAGCCATAACAGGAAGTCCTAAAATCTTCTGTCCGATTGCAAGACGACGAGCCTGTGTAGTGTTGAGCGCACAGAATTTGAGCTTTCCTTCAAATTCGTCAGCAAGACCATGTACAAAAGGCATAAGTGCCTGACAAGGAACGCATCCGTCGCCGTAAAAATCTACGAAAACATATCCCTCAGCCTCAAGTACCTCTGATGCAAAAGTGTCCTTATTAACTTCTAACATTTCAATGTCCTCCTTAATTCAAAATGCATATTATCAGGGTTATTTAATTACAAAAGACCGCTTATGAACTTGTCGCACATTGTTGCCGCGATAGCGCCGTCCGCTGCTGCCGTAACCACCTGACGAAGTTCCTTAACTCTTATATCGCCCGCTACATAAACTCCCGGGATATTTGTGCACATATTGTCGTCGGTTATGAAATATCCGCTCTCATCAAGTTCAAGACCTGTATCCTTGAAAACATCGGAATTAGGTATTCTGCCTATGAAACCGAAAAGACCGAACATTCCGTCATCTTCATTGGCTACAATATGTGTAATCTCTCCCGTGTTAACATTTTTAACATCCATTTCGGAAAGTATGCCATCTCCATAAAGCTTTGTAACTACGCTGTCCCACATAAAATGAAGATTTTCTATCTTAAATGCCTTTTCCTGAATGGACTTTGCAGCTCTGAGTTCCTGTCTTCTATGTATAATGGTAACATTTCTTGCAAACTTTGTAAGATACATAGCTTCTTCAACTGCGGAATCTCCGCCGCCCACTACATATACATCAAAGCCTTCAAAGAAGTTTGCATCACAGGTAGCACAGTAAGAAACACCCTTACTTGAAAATTCCTTCTCGCCCTCACAGCCGATAGGTCTTGGATAAGCTCCGGTTGCGATAATAACCGTCTTTCCCTCGTAAGTTCCGTTGTTGCAGGTAACCTTCTTTACTTCTCCCTTAAGTTCAACTGAAGTAATTGTATCGCTTACTCTTTCACAACCGAAATGCTCACACTGCTTTGTCATTCTGGCAATAAGAGAAGGGCCGCTTTCATCTTCAAGCACCTGTCCCGGATAGTTCTCAATCTCATCCGTTATTGCTATCTGACCGCCGTCGCTTCCTTTTTCAATTATCAATGTAGAAAGTCTGGCTCTTCCACTGTAAAGACCTGCAGCCAAGCCTGCAGGGCCTGCCCCAAGAATAATTACATCATACAGCTTACTCATAATTAATACTCCTTTTAATAATAGATAGATTATGCCACACCATATTATACAACATATCTACTATAAATGTAAAACACTTTTTGTACTTTTTCTCTAATTTTGTACTTTTTTATCATTTTTCAATGCTTTTATTGTAGAAATTGCTGTCATAACCATGATGAATATAAATGGGAACGCAGCCGCAATAGAGATTGTCTGGAGCGGTTTAAGTCCTCCCGCCATAAGCAGACCTATAGCTGTAGCCGCCTGAAGCACTCCCCAGATTACCTTGTTCTTCTGAGGCGGATTCAAATTACCATTTGCTGTAAGCATTGAAAGTACAAATGTACCCGAGTTTGCAGATGTAATAAAGAATGTGCAAAGGAGTACAATTGCAATTATTGAAAGCACGAATCCGAGAGGATATTTACTGAACACAACAAAGAGTCCCACCTGCGGATTTGCAGCTATTTCTCCCATCTCAGCCATAGTAAGCGTACCGTTCAAGCCGAGGTTAAGACCGAGTGTGCCGAAGATTGAGAACCATACCAAAGAAGCAAGAGCAGGCGCAAGCATAACACCCATAATAAACTCTCTTATCGTTCTTCCCTTAGAAATACGCGCAATAAATACGCCTACGAAAGGTCCCCAAGCTATGAACCAAGCCCAGTAATAAACTCTCCATCCGGCAACCCAGCTGTTATCGCCGAACGGATGAACCATAAGGCTGTCGCCCACAAAGTTCTGTATATACTGTCCGAAGCCGTTTACAAAGTTGTTTAACATAGGCACCTTAGGTCCTACTATGAAGGCAATAATCATAAAAGCTATCGCTATATAAAGGTTTGCATCGGATATAATCTTTATACCCTTGCCGATACCGGACATCGCCGACCATACAACTATTACCGTGATGAATATTATTATCGCTACATAAACCGTTATATTTTCAGGAATATTAAAAAGATAGTTAAGACCGCTGCTTATCTGCATTGTGCCAAGACCGAGCGATGTAACCACACCTGCAAGAGTTGCGAATGTAGCAAGTATGTCTACAAATTTTCCAACCTTGCCGTTTACATGTTTCTCTCCTATAAGTGGCTCTAAGACGGTACTGAGAAGACCTTCTTTATTTTTTCTGAACATAAAGTAAGCAAGCGCAAGACCTATGATTGCATAACATGCCCAAGGTTCAAAGCCCCAGTGCATAAAAGATGTGCGGATAGCATATTCCGCCGCCGCCTGTGTTCCCGCCTCTATGCCTACACCTGCAGGTGGAGCGACAAAATGAGAAACAGGTTCTGCAACTCCGTAGAATACAAGACCTACACCCATTCCGCAGCCGAAAAGCATCGCAAACCATGATACCGTAGAATAATCGGGCTTTGAGTCATCCGCTC
>JBHADN010000119.1:0-5502 GCA_041855085.1 Catonella sp. | reverse complement strand
AGTAGTATAGTGCATTTTCCCCTACTCCGCAAATTCCTCTGCTATCCTCTGCTTATCACATACTTTTTATTCATTAAAAACTTCCAAACAAGCAGGTTAAGCACCAGCATAACCGCAACTCCCGCAAACTTTGCAGGCAGCGTTTTAAGATACATAAAATGCAGAAATGCCGTTCCTCCCGATGCCGCAAGATTTATCAAAAAAGTCAGTATGGCATACCCTGCCTTGCTTACCGTTACTTCCGTTGAAAACGGCAACACCCAGGCGCTCATTCTTATCATAAGACCGGTTATGAATAAAAATGCGGTGTAAATGACCGCCACATCGGGCAAAATTCTGATGCCGCAGACGGCAACAAAAAACGAAGCCATGACGGCAAAAAGAGGTGTGAGATATCGGAAAATAACTACTTTTACCCCTGCCCTTATACATTTGCTCAGATTGCTTATCGGCAAAATCTGATAAAACATCAGGCTTTCTTTGTTTTCTCCACGCGCTATAATATCGTAAATTCCTGCCGAACTGAGCCCCACCATATAAAGCGCAAGATAATAAGGCGCCGTTTTCATTTCCTGAAAAAGTCCTGAAATCCCTCCCGTCTGCAGCCTGGTAGCCATAAATATTATAGGAAGTATAACCACATTTGCCAGTTGAGGGTAGAGCTTCAGCTTGATATTCCTATCTCTGGATACCTGTATAAGCACCAGCTCCATGAATGCCTTTTCCTGCCTGTCTTTAGACATCACTTTACATATAAACCTTGAAAAGCGGCTTAAAGACTTATTTTCTACGACTTCCTCCGTCAGCTTGTCGAGCTTTCCTTCAAATTCCTTTGTAATCTTTCCCTTGTATGCCGTTTCAAGCAAAACAAACGAAAAAATGCCTATAGCCGTAAGTATATAATAATACCAGTTAAGCTTCGCCTCGAAAACAACAGCAAAAATAGCGGCGAACCAAGCCGGCGGAAGAGCAAACAGGAAAGGATTGAAACTAAGGTCAAGGCTTGCCAGTTCCCTAAAATTCACTATTCTGGGAATTATCTGATATCCGAGCACGATGGCTACCGTTACGATAACCTGAAACGCATTTAATATGTCCTTCAGCCGCTCTCCCGAAAATATTTTAAGCAGAAGATAATACATGCCTCCCGAAAGATGAAGACAGAATACAACCAAAGCCGCTCCTACAAGAGTAAATAAAGCCATATACAAAAAACCGTGCAAAATTGCCGCCGCAATCACGGACGGAAGCAGTACGGATACGGCTATAACGCCTATGTAATACGCAATATGGATATTTTTCGCGGTATTCAGCTCCTCCTTGCCTATGGGCAGGCTTCCAAAAAATGCTTTTTCCGTAGTGTCCAGCAGAACTGACGAATATTCTCCTATGTATACTGTTAAAAGCATAAACATAAGAGCGCCGTAACCGAATATGTTCGCTACAAAAATATTGCCCAGAAGTTGAAATGAGGCTATAAAAAGTCCTAAAAACATATACATGATACAGGTAAGAAGCATAGAACGGGAAGTTTCTTTAGGCTCTGCCCCGTTCTTTTCTTTCTGCCGCTGTGAAATCGGTACTCTTCTTTTATCCAAAACCAGCTTCAGTTTTAAAATCTCCCTTACCGTCGCATAGTCAAGGTTTTTGTCTAAAAACGGTCTGACAAGCACATCTATAAGCCTCAGCACTAACGGCTCTCTAGTTTTTGCCATCTTCTCCTCCTGTCAAGCTGTCCACAAACTTTGAAGCAAGCTCATGCCCCGAGTGAAAGCCGGTCAGTTCGTTGAAGATATCCTCCATGCTGCTGCCTCCGCTTTCATCCTTAAGCTCCTCCACCGTCTTGTCGGCTATTACTCTCCCCTCCTTCAGCAGAATTACCCTGCTGCTCATCTGCTCCACAACTTCCATTATGTGCGAAGAATAAAATATGGTCTTGCCCTGCTTTGTGAGTGTTTTAAGAACTTCCTTAAATACCGCCACCGAGTTCGTATCCATACCGTTTAGAGGCTCATCTAAAAACAGTATGTCCGGGTTGTGTATGAGGCTTCCTATTATGGCTATTTTCTGTTTCATTCCTTTTGAATATCCCGAAATTCTGGTGGCAAGCACCTCCTCTATCCCGAATATGCCTGCAAGCTCCTTCATCCTGGACTGCCAGCTTTCAAGCCCGTACACGGAAGCCAGAAAGGAGATGTACTCCTCTCCGGTAAGACTCTCATAAAGCGATAAAATCTCAGGTACATATCCGATTTTCTTTTTATATCCCACTAAATCCTCTTCTATGTTTTTCCCGAATATTTCAACACTTCCGCTGTAATCTCCCAGCATGCCGAGCATAAGCTTTACTGTAGTGGACTTTCCGCTGCCGTTCGGTCCTATGTAGCCTATAAGCTCTCCCCTTGTCGCCTCAAAGGACACATCATGCAATACCTGATGACTTCCGAAGCTTTTGTTTACATTTGTTAATTTAATAACAGTTTCCATCCGTCTGTTCTCCTCCCTGCCGATTTTTACCAAGCTTCTCCAAAACCTTTCCTATGCAGTCCGCCACATCTCCGTCGCTCACATCAACCACAACCTCCGCATACTTCTCATAAAGCGGACACCTTTCATCGTACAGGTCTTTAAGGCTCTGCCCCTCTTTAAGCACTACTCCTCTCGCCTTAAGGTTTCCGAGCCTTTTCTCTATCGTTTCATAAGGCAGCTTGAGATATACGACTCTTGAAATCTCTCTCAGATGTTCCATTGCTTTCTTTCCGTAAACTACGCTGCCGCCGGTTGAAATTACGGTTCTCTCGCAGGAAATGCCTGCCGTTACGCTTTCTTCAACCTCCATAAAGCCCTCGTTGCCCTTCTCGGCTATTATCTCCGAAAGAAGTTTGCCTGTAGCTTCCTGTATAACCAAATCTCCATCCATAAACCTGTAGCCGAGTATTTTTGCAAGCACTACCCCTATAGTGCTCTTACCCGCCCCCGGCATACCTATAAGACTGATATTCCTTTTCATTTTGCTGTACTCCCTTCGCTTTGCTTGCAGCACAAGCGGTTTAATAAAATATACTTCTCTGTTATACCCTTTTGCCCCTGCTCTTTGCAGTTCTGCTTCCCCTGCTTGCAGAAGACTTTTTTCGGATTTCCTTTTTTACCGAATACCCGAAACTTCCAAGCTCTTTCCCAAGCTCGTAGTATCTTCCATGCGAGTATCCTATAAGCCCCGATGCTGCAAGATTAAAACGCCCCTTGCCGTCTATAAATTCTTTTGCCACCCTTACATTTACAACCTCCGCTATAAACATGTGATGACTTCCAAGCTCCAGAAGCTGTTTTACTCTGCACTCTATGTTTACCGGACTTTCCGCTACCGCAGGCGCTTTTATCTTTTCCGACTCAAGCGGGGTAAGCCTCATCTCCTTGAATTTTTCCACATCTCTGCCCGATTTTACTCCACAAAAATCAGTTGCAAAAACAAGATTCTTTGTTGTCAGATTTACCACAAATTCTCCCGTGCTTTTTATAATCTCATACGAGTATCTTTCAGGTCTTACCGAGATGGACAGCATAGGCGGGTTGGTGCAGACCGTACCTGCCCAGGCAACCGTTATTATATTCGGCCTGCCCTCTTTGTCCGCCATGCTCACAAGTACCGCAGGGAGCGGATACAGCATATTTCCCGCCTTCCAGCTCAGCTTTTCATTTATATCAGTCCTCATATTCTATCAAACTCGCCTCCACTCTCTCAAGCCCCGTCAGCCTCACATCTTTGCCGCTTCTTGCCTCGCTCTCAAGCTTAGCCCTTACCTCTATGCTCACTCCCGTTATCTCAAAAATCACTTCTTTTACCAGCTCCCTGTAGCTCTCTCTGTCAAGCATTTCCTTGTCAAAGCTCTCATTTACCGCAAGCACAAATTCCCTGCCGTTCTCCGAGTAATACGGTTTTGCATTTCTTAATACTGTACTGAGCGGCTGTTTTATTTTCTTTGAAGTCGATATTTCCGAAAAAAGCTCGGCTATTTTCTGTATATCCTTCGGAAGTTCCCTCTTTATCGGCTCTTCATACACTTCTTCCATCGGTTCTTCGTCTTTTTTCTCTTCTTTTTGCCTTAGCGGTGTAAAATCCCCCTCCGCAAGCATGGCTTCAAGCTTTGCTATCCTTGCGACAAGACTTCCCGTATCCTCCTCCATCTCCGGCCTGCAAAGCTTTATAAGCGCAATCTCAAGTTCCGCCCTCTTTGAAACCGAATACTTTATATCCGCCGAAAGCTTTGAAAATATCCTTATATATCTGAGCAATTCATTTTCATCGCCTATGCTCGCCACTTCTCTCATTTCAAGCAGCTTGTCCCTGCTTATTTCAAGCCTGTCCATAAGCTCATCCGAAACCTTTATAAGCAGAAGATTTCTGAAGTACCATGTCAAATCCTGTGCAAACTGTCCTATATCCACACCGTTTACGGACACCTCCTCAACTATGTCCATACAGCCTGCCACATCATAGCGCTTTATAGCCACATACAGTCTGTTAAACAGGTCTACATCCACAGTCCCCAGTATCTCCAGTGCCTTATCGTAGGTAAGTGGGGTATCGAAGCAAAATGCCAGACATTGCTCTAAAAGGCTCAGCGCATCTCTCATAGAGCCGTCGCCCTTTCTCGCTATAAGCTGCAATGCTTCTTCCTCGTAAGCCTTCCCCTCTTTTTCCATCAGTTCCTTAAGCCTGTCCGCTATAACTCCTGTGGCAATCCGCTTAAAATCATATTTCTGACATCTGGATTTTATGGTCGGCAGCACCTTGTGAGGCTCCGTTGTTGCAAGTATGAATATAGCGTATTCCGGCGGTTCTTCAAGAGTCTTCAGCAGGGCGTTAAATGCTCCGCTTGAAAGCATGTGTACCTCGTCTATTATGTACACCTTGTACCTTGCATCATTCGGAGAATATTTCACTTCCTCTATTACCTCTCTCATATTCTCCACACCGTTATTTGTAGCGGCATCTATTTCTATTACATCAAGACTTCTTCCCTCGGATATCCTGCGGCAGCTTTCACATACACCGCAAGGGCTGCCGTCCTTTGTGTCCGGACAGTTTACCGCTTTTGAAAATATTTTGGCTACGCTGGTTTTTCCCGTTCCCCTTGTACCCGAGAATAAATATGCATGTCCTATTTTCCCATGTTTTATCTGATTTTTCAATATTTGCGATATCTGCTCCTGACCTTTTACCTCATCAAATCCCGACGGTCTGAATTTTCTGTACAATGCTGTATAAGACATATCATTCTCCCCTGCGATGTTTTTATCCTCATTGCGCGCCGACTTTTCTCCGCACTTATCCGCATAACATATTATAAAAGTATACAGATGGACTGTCTACTCGAATTCATGCTTTCTGTTCTATACCGTTTTTCAAATATTTTAAGCATATTTCAGACAGTTTTTCCATGTCGCATGAATAATTCGGATTTTAGCTAATTCTCCTTGTAAATTATACTGTTTATAAGT
>JBHADN010000118.1:0-8447 GCA_041855085.1 Catonella sp. | reverse complement strand
GTCCGCAGGGAAACATTTGTAAATACGGAGGCAAGGCTCATCGGTGTCTGCGGAAATGAAAGGGGCGTAGGGACTACCCATATAGCGGTTGTGATTGCAAAGGAACTTGCAGATATGGGAAAGAAGGTCGCCTATGTTTCCGTACGCAGGGATAACACGGAAGGCTGCAAGATTTTTCCGAAAAGGGATAAGAGTGCCGATTTCAGCTTTTTCGAGGGGATTTTTGAGGATGACATAGCTCATATCTTAAATAGGGGCTATGACAGCGTTATAGTCGATTTCGGAAAAACGGAGGAGGAACTGCCACTTCAGCTTTACGGCTGTGACACCAAGATAGTGGTAGTACAGAACAATATAATCAAGGGCGGAAGGATTGAGAAATTTTTAACATACCACTGCGGGAGTATAAACGAAAACGGGTGGCTTATTCTGGTAAATTTAGCTGACAATACGGAAACGGATGAAGTTAAAAATCTTTGCAGAAAAATCGGAATAAGAGCTGACTGTAAAGGAATTGGCGAGAAAAAACTGAAGAATTAAGGAAGTGGAGATGTAATGACGGGGAAAAAAGATTTAAGATTGTCCGAGGATGATTTTGAGGGCAGAAAAAATAAAAGGTGGATTTTGGCTGTGTTTTTAATCTGTATGATTGCTGCGGCAGGATATTTCATTGTGATTAAAAAGGCGGAGCCGAAAGAAGCAAATGACATTGATGTACAAAAAATCGGAGTGCAAAATGAAAATACGGAAGAAACTGAGATAAGGGACGAGATTTCGGTTTCTGCGGCTGTAAATTCAGAAACGGAAAATGCAGGACAGGCGGACGGGGGAGAGATATTTCCTATAAGAACTGTCACAAAGGAGGGAGAGTACCTCTGCGAATTTTCAGAGATAAGATTACCTACTGCGCTGAAAAAGGGAGATTTTGCAGATGTAAGGCTTTCTCTTGCGGACGGCAGAAATTTTACGGTAATTTCAGGAAAGCAGATTACAGATTTTCAAAGGATTGACGGCAGAGAACTTGTAAGCCTGCCGCTTTGCGAGGAAGAAATCATAATTATGGATAGCGCCATCTCCGATACAAAGCTGTTTGACGACTCAAAGCTATATCTGGTAATAGGAAGCGAGGAGTCGCCGAACAGAATAAACTATCCTGTAAACATAGGTAGTGAAAGGCTTTTAAGACCTGACGAGGAGGCTGTGCAAAATCTTTCAGGCTATACTTATGAAGTTGCTTTCGATAAGGAGCTGGAAAAGGAAAGGCATATCCTGAAGACAAGAAAAGGTTTAAAGGCTGAAGAATGGAAAGAAGCTGCAACCTACTGGAACGAGAAGGAATAAGAGCTGCATTGCACAATTAACCCTGAGCTTCAATAAAAGGAGCTTAGGGTATTCGTCTTAAGAATATATAAATTTCTCATACTGCAAAAAGAAATAAATGACAAATAGATAAAGTGGTGTTATCATTGAAATGTATGAGAAATTTTGGAGGCGGCAATGAGGAAGAAAATAATACCGATTACGATTATAATCCCCATAATAGTTATACTTATAGTATCTGCGGTTGCACTTGTCATAGGTAAAATTGTAGAGAAAAACATGTCCAGTAAGGTCGTTGTGTCAGTTGAGGAGTATTACGGGGTTCCTGAGGACGAAGCCAAGCTTATAGTTGACGGGGCGGAGGCGGAGGTAAATGCGCTTATAAGGGACGGCGAGGCATATATACCGCTTTCTATGGCAGAATGCCTGATTACGAGAATTTATTACGATGTATTTGATGATGTGATAATATATACAACTGCTACGGAAAAATATGTTTATACGGCTAACGAGAGTGTTTATACCGTAAACGGGGAGGAGAACAAGGACAAATTTCCAAGCTTTATAGAAGAGGGAGGAAATGTGTTTGTATCCGTGAAATTTGTGGAAAGACTGCATCCTATGGAGGTTACGCTCACGGAAGCTCCGTACAGGCTTATAATATTTGAAAATACGGAAAATGAGTATAAATACGCCGGAGTAAACAAAAATACGGAAATACGAACGGGCAGCGACAAGAAAAAGCCGCTGTTAAGGGAATTAACCGAAAATGATAAGGTTTATGTGCTTGAAAATTCAAGTGACACAAACTATGTAAAGGTGTTGACCGAGGACGGAATAATAGGCTATGTGGACATAGAAAAGCTGGCTATGGATAAGGCGGAAAGCAAGAAATTTGTTTTCGACAGACCTGATGAAAATGCGGGGTATACGAGCATTACGAAAGAAGAGCCTATTGTCATGGGCTGGCATCAGGTAACGAGCGAAGCTGCAAATTCAGGACTTGCAAGCGCGCTTTCCAAAGCGGAAGGAGTAAATGTGGTATCTCCGACATGGTTCAGTATAGCTGATGAAAAGGGAGAGATTGCAAGCATTGCTTCGACTTCATATGTGAATAAGCTTCATGCGATTGATATTGAGGTGTGGGGACTTATAAACGATTTTAACAGAGATATAGATTACAATCAGTTGTTTTTAAGCCACTCGAACCGTACCAATCTTATAAATAACATAGTATATTTTATTGATACTTATAATTTGGACGGAATCAACATAGACTTTGAAAATATAAAAACTTCGTATGCCAAAGGCTATATACAGTTTTTAAGGGAACTTTCAATAGTGCTGAGGGATAAGAAGAAAGTGTTTTCGATAGACAACTACATACCTTTGGATTTCAATGCTTTTTATGACATAAAAGAACAGGGTATTCTGGCGGATTATCTTTGCATAATGGCATACGACGAGCATTATTCCGGTTCTGCAAAAGCGGGATCGGTTTCAAGCATCGGCTGGGTAAAAAAGAGCATAGAAAATACGGTAGAGAAAGCACCTATAGAAAAAGTCATAGTAGGCTTGCCTTTCTACACAAGGATATGGCGTGAAAAGTCAAATGGAACTCTTACCACCGAGGCTCTGGGAATGGACGGAGGACTTAATCTCGTTGCAGGAAGCGGTACAAAAGCGGAGTGGAATGAGGAAACAGGTCAGTACTATGCGGAGTGGAAAGACGGAGAAGACACAATGAAGATATGGCTTGAAGAGGAAAGGTCGCTTAAAGCCAAGCTGAAAGAGATTGACCGCACAAAGGCGGCGGGCGTAGCTTTTTGGAAACTCGGACTTGAAAGAAAGGCAGCATGGGAGAGCGTTACGGACTGGCTGAACAAATAGGTCGGTTTATAGGACAATATATAGAAGATTACAGGGTAGAGAGTGCATTTATAGTAATATACTTTAAATGCACTCTTTATATTGACGGGGAGGAAGTCATACATTAAAATCGTACCTTGTAAAGTTAGCCAAGTGCTTAAAACACACAGTTTTGGAGGATTATTTTATGGAAAAAAAGAATGACCTGTCGGTAGTGCTCTCTGCGATAATTATTGTTTTCAGCGCGGTTCTGGCAGCAGGATCAAAGACGGTATTTCATGCCTGCCCTGTAAATATGGGACATGGAGCCAAGATGTCGGATATTATGCCCTGCCATTGGGCAGAGCAGGCGGTATTTGCTACAGGTATAGTGCTTGTAGTTATCGGAGTTTTGCATTTTATATTTTCCGCCGCAGCACAGAGGGCGGCTCTTTCGGCGGCAATGATACCTGTAACCATAATGGTTTTACTCTTTCCGCAGGTTATCATAAGATTGTGCATGAAGCCTGAGATGATGTGCAGAACTGCTATGCGTCCTGCGGTAACGGGTATAGCAATTGTGCTTATAATACTTGAAGTCCTGAGTGTTGCAGTAAATTTGAAGAAGAGTAAGGTGGCGTAATGTCGATTTTTAACAGTCTTTGGTATAAAAATCTGTCGAGAAGGCGGGGAAGAACTCTTATACTTATAATGCTTTCCATGTTTCTAAGCTTTGCGATAACGGCAGGATCGCTTGCGATTTCGGGACTTAAAGACGGACTGTCCTCGCTTGAGGCAAGACTGGGAGCGGATATAATGGTTGTTCCGAAAGAGGCTCTGGAAAATTCCGACTTTTCAAATATGATACTTCAGGGAAATCCGGGCTACTTTTATATGGACAGAGCCGTAATAGATGTGATTGAAAAGATAGAGGGAGTTAAAGAAGTATCGGAGCAGTATTTTCTTGCATCGCTGAGTGCAAGCTGCTGTTCATCGGATTTACAGCTTATAGGCTTTAATCCTGAAACGGATTTTGCCATAAGGCCATGGCTGGATGAAACCTATAAGGGCGAGCTTGGGGAATTTGAAATCCTTGTAGGTAATGATTTAAATGTTTCTATCGGGGATACTTTGACCTTTTTTAACAATGTATGCACCATACAAGGCAAGCTGAAAAAGACGGGAACTTATCTTGACGCGGCAGTATATATGGGAGTAGACACCATAAAAAAACTGTTGGCTTCGGCGGATGAGTTAAATGCGGCGGTGCTCGGAGGAAGAACGCCGGATGAACTCACATCAAGCGTGCTTGTGAACATTGAAAAAGGCTATAATATTAAAAAAATTGTAAATGAGATAAACCTGAATACAAGGCGGGTAGAGGCGGTGCAGACAAAAGATTTGATTTCGGGAGTTTCGAACCAGCTCGCTTCCGCCGCGGAAGCAATAGGCATGCTGATTGCGGCAATATGGATATTGTCCGTAATAATACTTATGCTTGCATTCACGGTTATATCAAATGAGAGAAAAAAAGAATTTGCAGTCCTGAGAGTTATAGGAGCATCAAGGAAGACAGTTGCGCTGACAATACTGAAAGAGGGTTTTGCAGTTAATCTTATCGGAAGCCTTATAGGGGCGCTTGCGGCAATACCGGGAGTATCGTTTTTCGGAGGAATGGCGCTCACGGGATTTGATATGCCGTTTCTTTTTCCCGATACAAAAGAAATTGTTTTGATTTTTGCGGCAACTGTAACTATATCCGTTTTTGCAGGCTGTCTGGCATCCGCTCTGAGTGCGCTAAGGACTGCCGGGATTGATACAGCCCTTATATTGAGGGAGGGAAACTGATGGTACTTAAAGCGGAAAACATAAGCAAGAGTTTTTTGAGAGGAAGCAGAGCGGGGAACAGATTTTCGGCACTTTCTGAAACCGATTTCACTTTGAATGAGGGAGAAATTGCGGTAATATACGGAAAGTCGGGAAGTGGAAAAAGCACGCTTATGAACATACTTACAGGCTTGCTTACACCGGATACGGGGAAGGTGTTTGCAGGAGAAACGGATTTACACAGCCTGAAAGATGCGGAAATTTCCGTATTCAGAAATAAAAACTTCGGTATAGTTCCACAGGGGCAGACGGCTGTCAACTCGCTTACGGTTATGGAAAATGTCCTGCTTCCGTATACATTGTACAAAAACGGGGGAAAAGAAAGTGAAGGGCTTAAAAAGGCGACAGAATTTGCAGGAGATATTTTAGAGAGAACCGGAATAGCAGGACTAAAAGCAGCTATGCCCAAGGAGCTTTCAGGCGGAGAGCTCAGGAGGATGGCTATTGCAAGGGCTGTCATAAATAATCCCGATATTATAATGGCGGATGAGCCGACGGCGGACCTTGATGAAGAAAACACGCGGACAATCCTTAAAATATTCAGAGAACTTGCGGATAGAGGCAAATCGGTACTTATTATAACTCATGACAGAGAAGTTTTTGAATATGCCGACAGAATTTTTGAGATGAAAGACGGCAAAATAACGGAAAATACAACCAAACAGCAGTAAAGCAGATAACCTTCGGAGAATTTTTATCCGAAGGTTATTTGCATCGGGCTTAACTTGTGTTATACTGGAAAAGTTACATACTATTTAGGAGGTGCTTTATGTATATAGTCTGTCTGGATTTAGAGGGTGTGCTGGTACCCGAAATATGGATAAAGGTTGCAGAAGCGACAGGAATAGATGCGCTTAGGATTACTACCAAGGATGAGCCGGATTATGACAAACTTATGAAACACCGTTTGCACACGCTTAAGGAGAACGGCTTGGGAATAGCGGATATACAGAGAGTTATAGAAACTGTTGAGCCTTATGAGGGGGCGAAAGAGTTTTTGGATGCACTGAGAAGCTTTACACAGGTTATCATTTTAAGCGATACATATAAAGAGTTTGCGGCTTCTCTTATGAAAAAGCTGGGATATCCTACGATTTTCTGTCATGACCTCGAAATAGCCGAAAACGGAGAGATAACAGGCTACAGACTCAGGGAAAACGGAACTAAGCTTGAAACCGTAAAGGCGCTCCAAAGCGTAGGTTTTGAAATCATTGCCGCAGGTGACAGCTACAATGACCTGGGTATGATAAGAGCGGGGAAGTCGGGCTTTTTATTCAGGAGTCCCGACAGGATAAAAGAGGAGAATAAGGATATAAAAACTCTGGAAAGTTATGAAGAATTGCTTTCAGAGATAAAAAAAGATATGTTTTCTTGACAAAAACAATTGTATGCAATATAATTATGCGAACAAGACTTAAAGAATGCTTGCCTATGGCACACGGGAATGAGGACAGAATGAATGTTTATGAGTTTAAAGTAAATCGTCTTGACGGCAGAGAGATATCTCTGGAAGAGTATAAAGACAAGGTAATTCTTATAGTGAATACGGCAAGCAAATGCGGGCTTACACCACAGTTGACGGGACTTGTAGAGCTATTTGAAACATATAAGGAAAAAGGGTTTGTCGTGCTGGGTTTCCCTTGCAATCAGTTCGGCAGGCAGGATCCTGACGGGGAAAAAAGAAGGAGTTGCCTGTTAAATTACGGAGTTCAGTTTCCTATGTTTGCACAGGTAAGAGTAAACGGGGAGAATGCTTCTCCGCTGTATAAATACCTGAAAAGTGAGGCGGGCGGAATTTTTGGAAATGATATAAAGTGGAACTTCACAAAATTTCTGGTAGATAAAAGCGGGAGGGTTGTGAAAAGATATTCCCCGCTTAAAACGCCCGAAGATATAGAAAAAGATATATTGAATTTGTTGTAGAACTTTAGAAACAGAGGTTTTATGTGTAGATATGATATTGCGATAGTGGGGACAGGTCCGGCAGGACTTGAGGCTGCAGTGACCGCAAAGCTGAGAAATAAAAGCATAATTCTATTCGGAAACAATGACCTGAGCCTTAAGATACGCAGGGCGGTACATATTAAAAATTATCTGGGACTTCCGGAGATTAGCGGCGAGGACTTATACAAAGCCTATATGGAGCATCTGAAGGCGATGGATATAGAGATAAAGCCCTTGCGCATAGACTCGGTATATGCTATGGGCGACTACTTTGCGCTTCAGTCCGCAGATGAAATGTTTGAGGCTGAATCGGTTATTATTGCAGCAGGAACGGTCACGGGAAAAACATTTCCGGGAGAGGATGAAAATCTCGGGAGCGGAGTAAGTTATTGCGCCACCTGTGATGCGGCATTGTATAAGGGCAAGGAAGCGGTTGTTGTTTCCTACAGTCGAAAGGAAGAGCAGGAGGCGGCATTTCTTGCCGAAAAAGCGGCTAAGGTGTACTATTTCGCGCTGTACAAAGAAGCAGGTGCTATGCCGGACAATGTCGAAGTGATACAGGGAGAAGTTCCGAGAGAAATACTGAAAGAAGACAGGATGACTCTTGTGACGGGGAAAGGCAGATATGAGGCGGACGGTATATTTATACTGAGAGATGCCGTTCATCCCGATAAGCTGGTACCCGGACTGGAAATAAATGAAGCCCATATTGTTACGGACAGGATGATGCGGACGAATATAGAAGGGCTGTTCGCCTGCGGAGATATAACGGGTAAGCCGTACCAGTATATTAAAGCGGCAGGAGAGGGCAATGTGGCGGCGCTTTCGGCGGTTGCCTACATAGATGATAAAAACAGAGAATAAATGTTGTGAGTTGCAGGATTTGCAAGTGAATCCTGATTTTGATATAAGCAAAGTTTGGTAATATGCCAAGGAAAGAGGAGAAAATGGTTAAGAAGATTAATGAAGCTGAATTTAATGAGGTAAGAAACAGTAAAATAGCTGTTGTGGATTTTAATGCAACATGGTGCTGACCTTGTAAGATGCTCGGTCCGGTTATCGAGGAAGTTTCAAATGAATTTGAGGGAAAGGTGGATTTTTTTGCAATAGATGTGGATGACAACCAGAGTCTTGCAATACAGAATAAAATCCAGAGCATTCCTGCCATCATCGTATTTAAGAACGGTGAGCCGGTTGACAGGCAGATTGGCTTTTTGCCGAAAGCGCAGCTCGTTGATTTTATAAGCAGAAGCATAGACTAGCAGGGTGGAGCAATGCAAAAAGAAGATAAATATAAGATGTTAAAACTTTCCAGCCAGCTTTGTTTTCCTCTTTATGCCTGCTCTAAAGAGATTGTGAAAAAATATAAGCCTTTTTTGGATGAATTGGATCTTACATATACCCAGTACATTACTATGATGGTGCTGTGGGAAAATGAAAAGGTAAAT
>JBHADN010000117.1:0-12228 GCA_041855085.1 Catonella sp. | reverse complement strand
TCCGAGAGTGAAGTTGCTGTGTCCTACCTCCGGTATGATACATGGTGTAAGTGCAAATCCCACCGTTCCGGTGTTTTTCTTTGCCTTTTCCGCCGCCTCGTATACCTCGTCAAGACTGCCCATCATAGCTGCCCTGGCTCCGGCGCATTTATACATAAAGAAGATTCCCGCAACTCCTCTTCTGGCATTTATATCGCTGTTTGAGAGCAGGTCATCTGCGCCCACTATACTTCTTGTCTTTATGTCGTCAAGTTCCAAAAACTCCGCCGCCATATCAAAGTTCATGATATCTCCGGTATAGTTTCCGTATAAAAACAATGTTCCTGCGCCTTCATCTACCTCTCTGGTCACATTTGCAATCTGCTCTGAGGACGGAGATTGAAAAACTCCTCCCACTCCGCAGCCGTCCAGCAGACCTTCTCCGACATAGCCTAAAAACAGCGGAAGATGTCCCGTACCGCCGCCCGTTACTATGGCAACCTTTCCCTTCTTCTCCTTAACCGCGCAGTAACATCTGAGGTCATCATTCACATATTTTACCTTGTCGGAATGTGCCGTATATATACCCTTTAACATATCATCCGTATAGTTCTCAGGCGCATTTATTATCTTTTTCATAGACTAACCCCTTTCAAATTCACAATTTGCCGTCCAACACCTTTGCACAGCCGCCCCTACAGGCAGCCCTTCTGTAATATCACACAGGCATAAAAAGCTCTTTCAGTAGTGGATACCACCGCATACGCTTTCTTTGCCTCTTCATAAAAGTCAAATCTGTCTATAAAGCCTACCGTGTCCTTCCCGTTATCACTATGCTTTGCCGCTATCGCCTTAAATTCCTCCCACACAGGTGTTTCCAAATCCTTATGCTGTTCCATTTTCTGCATGATAAGCACAGGCTTCTCCACAAAATCATCAAGAGGCATAAGCTCCAGTACGGCATCAAGCATCTCCGTGGCTTTATGTCCGTCACAGCGAATATTTATACTGCCCTTTGACAGAGAGGCTGCCGGAAAATTGGCATCCCCTATGACAATCCTGTCGCCATGTCCCATCTCATGAAGCACCTTCAACAGTTCGGGCGAAATACAGTCAGGTATATGCTTTAACATAAATCCTCCCCTATTCCAAGCTCCCTGAAAGCCTTGTCAAAAGGAGCTTTGCACAGTCCTTTTTCAGTTATTATTCCGGTTATAAGCTCATGGTCGGTTACATCAAATGCAGGATTGTATACATCCACACCGTCCGGAGCCATCCTGTCCTTATACCACATCTCCGTAATCTCTTCCGCATCCCTCTCTTCTATAGGTATGTCTTTCCCCGTAAGAGTTTCAAGGTCTATAGTCGAACTCGGAGCGCATACATAAAAAGGTATGCCATAATGCTTTGCAAGTATTGCCACTCCCGATGTACCTATCTTATTAGCCGCATCTCCGTTTGCCGCCACTCTGTCACAGCCCACAAATATCATATCTATCTTGCCCGATTTCATCAGAATGGATGCCATATTGTCACATTGCAAAGTGGTCTTTATCCCTGCCGTGTGCAGCTCAAAAGAAGTAAGCCTCGCTCCCTGCAGCAGCGGTCTTGTTTCGTCACAGTACACATGCATATCATCTCCCTTAAATCCCTGCTCAAGCGCAATATACATAGGAGCTGTAGCTGTGCCGTATTTTGCAGTTGCAAGCGTTCCCGCATTGCAATGGGTAAGTATGCCTAATTCTTTTCCCTCTTTTTTAAGCTCTTTCATAAGTCCGAAGCCTATCTCGCCTATGCTGCGGCTTATCGCAATATCTTCCTGCCTTATGGCTTCCGCCTCCAAAAGCAGTATCTCCTTAAGCTCCGCTATGCTCTTGTCCTTATTTTTCTGTGCCGCCCTGTCCATACGGTTAAGCGCCCAGAAAAGATTTACCGCGGTAGGTCTTGAGGATGCCAGATATTCCTTTATCTGCTTAAATTCCTCATAAAATGTATCGAAATCCTCCGCGGATATAGTGTCCGCCACAACTGCAAGTCCGCAGGCTGCCGTAACTCCTATGGCTGGAGCCCCTCTTACTCTAAGCTTCTTTATCGCTTCCCATATTTCTTCCCTTGTCGTAAGCACTATACGCTTCATTTCCACAGGCAGAAGTGTCTGATCTATGATGTCAACACCCTTTCTGTCCTCCGTAAATCTTACCGTAAGCAATCTGTCAAAAAAATTTTCCATATCCTAACCTCTCCAATTCTTAGCATCTTCCGTAGCCTTTAAAACAGCATCCATATAGTCTTTTCCCGTTCTGAAGGATTTGTGGTTAAGGATAAAATTCTTGCCCGCCAGTATATTTATTCTCTCTGCAAGCAGTCTTTTCTCTTCATCTTTGATAGAGGTCACATCCACAACATTTGCCATGCCCACCGTTCTTCTGTGAAGTTCCGTGCCGGCATAGCCTGCGGTGTCACTGAGTATACCGTCGAGATAATATTCCTTAAATCCTTTAACCTTAGCCATAGGTTCTGTTACGGCTTCGTCATATTTTTTATTGAATTTTTCTATGAATATATCTACTATACCCTTAATAGTTGTAAGTGTCCACCTGCAAAATTCTTCCTTGTCATAAGCCAGTCCGTTTACATAGGCAAAAATCATATTCGCTATAATATTGCCCACATCGTAACCCATAGGGGCAAATGTGCCGAACTCACAGTCAAAAACCTTTACTCCGTCTTCCTTTATAAATATAGAGCCTGTATGCAAATCTCCGTGGAGAAGCGCCTGAGCGTTCGTCATAAAGTTGAATTTCAGCTTCGACACTTCAAAATGCAGTTTCTCATCTCCATAAAGTTCCTTCTCCACAAAAGCCCTGTTAGGCGGGAAAATATTGTTTCTCTCCGCTCCTAAATACGGCTCCATAAGCACAAGCTTTTCGGTTATATCATCCAAATCCGGTGTTATAAATCGCTTTGTAAGCTCCTTCTTCTCCTTGTGATCCATAACCACATCACTTGAAAGCAACAGCGTGTTGACCATAAAATCGGCTATTTTTTCATCGAAGCCCGGATAAATATCATGGCTTAACATAGCCTCCCTCATAACCTTATAATCGCTGCAGTCCTCCATACCGCTTGCACTCATGACGGTATCGTAAAAATATATGTGCGGCACCATGCCGGGTGCAAGCTTTTCTTCTATCTGCAGTATCTCGGACTCCTGCCTGTTTCTGTCAAGGGTGGCAGTCATATCCTCCGAAATCCTTAAGGTATCTCCCGCCTGCTTAATGTAGAGGCTGTGCCCTTTATCGTCCGTAACTCTGCATACATGGTTCAGATTGCCGTGTGCCTCCGGTATCTTTGCTTTCATTGTAGGCACATCCCAGTCTATCTTCCCCTCTCCCTTGCCCATAGTTTTAAGCAAGGTATATTCTATAACGAGCTTCTCCGTTTCCTCCGGTTTGTCCTCGTTAATCATAAGAAAATACTTTGAAAAATCCGCCATCTCAATCCCCCTTTAGTCTTCTTTCTTGGATGCATAAGCTGCTATAAGCGCAAGACCGAGTACCGCTCCTTTAACTGCAGGCAGCACATAAAACGGAACTGCAAGTATGGTAAGTCCGTTCTCAAGTGTGGATACCAGCGCCGAACCTATCATAGTTCCGAGGGCATTCGGCTTTTCCGCACCTCCTACCGTACGCCCTACGAAAACCGCCGCAAGCGAAGGCATAAGGTAGTCATCACAACACATAACCTGTGCGGAACTTCCTCTGGATGCAACCAGTATTCCTGCAATAGCTATAAATACCGCGGTTATCATTCCTGCCATATATCTGTACTTCTTTATATTTATTCCCGAAAGCTTTGCCGCCTGTTTATTTCCTCCCATAGCATAGAGATAGCGTCCATGCTTGGTATAGTTTAGGAAAATATGCGCCACGATAACGCAGGCGAACATTATTATAATAATCCAAGGCGCTCTTCCTATTGCCGAAAATGAGTCCGAAAGCGCAGTTCTTGCAGGAGCCGCTCCCCATGAAGTTCTCATACCTGTGGAAACCGCACCGCCGCCTATGTACCACTGACCTATACCCTGATGCACAAACATAAGTGCACAGGTTGCCAGCATATCCGGTATCTTACATACCAGAATAAGAAACATCGTGAGCTGGTACAATGCCAAGGTAACCAGTATACATATGACTATTGACATCCCCAGCGAAAAACCGAACCACAGATACGACGACACGAACACATAGGCAGAACAGCTTGCAAGTGTTGCCGCCGACATATCAAAGCCGTCAGGCGCCATGGTTATGGTTGCCGCTATTCCGAATACCGTATTTATTGCCATTGCTCTGAGGATGTTTACCATATTGTTGCCCGACATAAAAGCATCCCCTTTTATTGCGGTAAACATAACAAAGCAGAGCATCAATGCAAGGACTGCCGCCCAGCTTACCAGAAACTTTCCTAACTTAAAGTTTACATTTGCTTTAGTTCTCACTTATTTACCTCCGATGAAACTCTTTATATATCTGAAATTATTCATTGCCGCCTACCGACAGATTCATTATCCTGTCATCTCTCGCCTCTTTTGTTTCAAGCTCCGCCACTATCCTGCCGCTGTACATAACATACATCCTGTCCGTTAGCGAGAGCAGCTCTGCATTTTCACAGGAGGCATATATAACTCCTTTACCGCTTTTTGCTATATCATTTATCAGCTTGAAAATGTCCTGCTTTGCCGCAACATCCACTCCCTTTGTAGGCTCGTCGAAAATATATATATCTCCGTCCGCTCCCAGCCACTTGCCTACTACCACTTTCTGCTGGTTACCGCCGGAAAGAAGTCTTACCTGCTGCCTTATGCTCGGTGTCTTTATACCCAGACTGCCCACAAATTTTTCGGCATTTGCCTTAACCTTTCCGTTGTTAATAAATGAGAACGAGCAGAATTCCGAGAGATTTGCCGCCGAAAGATTGAAAGAAACGCTTTCATCCACAAGCACTCCCTCTTTTCTCCTCTCCTCGGGAACCAGTGCCAGCCCGCTCTTTACGGCATCCGACGGAGATTTAATCTTCAGTTCCCTGCCGTTTAATATGATTTTCCCAGAGGTCTTTTTATATGCTCCGAACAACAGTTTGCAAAGTTCCGACTTGCCTGCACCTACAAGCCCTGCAATACCGACTATTTCGCCTCTTCTCACATGAAAAGACACATCCTCAACCTTACCGTCCGCTCCCGACAAATTCTCTACCTTCAGCAGTTCTTCGCCTATCTCGCAGACTTCCTTAGGGAAGCTCTCCTCAAATGAGCGTCCCAGCATCTTCTCCACTATCTCTTTGGTCGTCGTTTCCTTAGTTATAGGAGAGTTATCCACTATCTGTCCGTTTCTCATAACGGTATAACTCTCGCAGATTTCAAGTATCTCATCCAGTCTGTGCGATATAAACAATATAGCAATATTTTCCTTTTTTCTCAGCATATTTACCATATCGAAAAGCTCTCTCGTTTCCGAACTGCTGAGCGGCGCGGTCGGCTCATCCAGTATAAGGAAATTACAATTCATCCTTACTGCACGCGCAATCAGCACCATCTGCTTCTGTGCCAGAGATAAGTCCTGCACCAGAGTCTTAACATCTATACCCTTTACATGAAGTCTGTCAAGCGCCTTTTTCGCCTCTTCTCTGGTATGTTTCCAATTCATAGCCAAGCCGCCTGTCACAACCATCTCATTAAGCATTATATTTTCTGCAACCGACAAGGTAGGTACTAAAGAGGTATCCACCTCCTGATAAACTATCTGTATTCCCAGCATTTTTGCCTGCACCGGGGTTTCAAGCTCTACCTTTTCGTCATTTATCCTTACTTCGCCCGTATAAGTATTATTCGCTCCCGCAAGTACCTTCATAAGCGTGGACTTGCCTGCTCCGTTAGCTCCTACAACCGCGCGTATTTCACCGGTAGAAACTTCAAAATTTACATCGTCAAGAGCCTTTACTCCCGGGAATTCAATCGACACATTATGTGTGCTTAATTTTATCTTGTCCATAATCTCCCCTGCCTGCATATTTGCAAATAGTTCTCTGCACAAACTATATAATAAGGACTGCCGCACTAAGCAAATTTTCCACAAAATATCTGTTAAACACTCTATGTTTACAGTATTTCTTCCCCCTCCTTAGCGCGGCAGCCCCTCTTCAGTCGACAGCCGATAGTTTCAGCCTGTCTGTTGGATTAACTTTATTCCCAATTATTTACTAAACTTTACTTATGAATAAGATCTCTAGGCATCCAGTCGGTTTCTGAAAGATATTCCAGGTTTCCGTAGGTTTCTGCCGCTACATTGCCGAGATTTTCAACTGTTGAATCCGGCTTCAATGCATCTGCAGGGATAGCTGTTCCCGGAACTTCAACAACATCTACGCCCTTCTGCTTTGATGCGGGATCGTAAATCTTGTCGTATTCTCCCGCCATCTGAAGCAGAAGCAGACGCATGGAAAGCTCTCCGTTTAATGTCCAGTCCGTAGTTCCTGCCGCCATCCAGATATCAGGTCTTGTCTGCATGTTTGTAATATCTACCGGATCTATATCTACAGATGCCATAGGAAGCGCCGCTCCGTTCTTTCCGTTGAAGTTGTCGTTTTCCATGATAGCATTGTAAACACCCTGACCGTATAAGTCGTAATAAGCAATCACGCCGTCCACATCTTCTCTCTTTAAGCTCTGAAGATAAGCTGCCGTTACGGTATTTGCCGAAGCCATAGTATCCTGAAGAGGCTGAATTTCGCCAACCAGCTTAATCTTGCCCGCCTTCTCATATTCCTGCCAGCCAACTTCTCTTCTGTCAAAAGGACTGATGTAGTTAGGTCCTCTCCATACCTTAACAAGTCTTACGCCTTCGCCGTACTTTTCAATCATCTTGTCAAGAAGTACGGTTACAAGGGATTTGTCCTGCTGGAACATCTGTGTTACACCTTCAAGCTTCTTGTACTCGCCGTCCGCATAAAACTGTGTATCAAAGGTTACTATCTTAAGGTTCGGATACTGCTCCATAACCTCTTTTAAGAATACATACGAACCGTCCTGGTTTCCATGACTTAAAAGCAGTCCGTCATATCCTCCCGAAGCACAGGCTCTGACTGTATCCTGCCACTTGTTGAAATCTCCGTCACAGAAGAAAAAGTCAAACTTAACACCGAGTGCATCACAAAGCTTCTGACAGGAGTCCTTCCACATCTGGAAAATAGTAGCGGATGACATGAGCATAATATACGCTACTTTTTTGCCTGCAACCGGATTAGCCGCATCTGTCGTAGTACTTGTCTTAGCCGTACCGCTTGCAGTTTTGCTGCTTGCTGTGCTTGTAGCGGTGCTTCCCCCTGTTTTTGCACAGCCTGAAAGTGCAGAAACAACCATTACTGCTACCAAAAAGGTACTAATAATTTTTTTCAAGCCTTTCATTTCATCTCCTCCTTGTTTTGTAAGATTAGTTATTTTGTTTACTATTATTTTTATAATAGTTTAGTTAGATAATATATTTTTAAGTTCTCTTTGTCAATAGGCTTTGTGTATTTTATTATTTTTTTTATAAAATATTTACCAATTTTGTATATTTTGCCGTTTAAAACTTACTGTTTATTTCTCATATACCGCACATCTTAATAAACAATTCAACTAAATTTTCTATATATTTTCTTTTAAAGTTCACAAAACAACCTGCAAACAAAAAGTCCCACCGCACCCGTATGCATTCTCCCTGCCACTTTTGTATCGCGAAAATTCCTACAACACAGAACTGCCGTTATTGCCAAACAACGATATTTGACAATAACGGCAGTTAAACTCCGCTTTATACTTACCAACTTATATTTTTAACGCTGTCTCTTACCACCAGTTCCCCTGTAATCCTCGTTTTTATGGGCAGAAACTTGCCCTCTTCTATCATCTGCAGAAGCTGTCTTACCGCTTGCTTTCCTATTTCTTTTCTCTGCACATGTATTGTCGTGAGGGCGGGCGAGCTTATAGACGAGTAGGCTATATCATCAAAGCCTATTATCGATACATTCTCGGGCACCTTATACTTCTTTTCTTTGAGAGCCTTTATCACTCCCAGCGCTATGGTGTCATTTTCTGCAAAAAATACTGCATTGTTAAGCTCTTTTTCCTCCAGTATACTAAGGAAGTCGGAATGTGCACCCACCAGAGTAGGCACTACCTTATAATCATTTTCCGCATCTATTTCCATTCCGAACTTTTCGATATTCCACTCAAAGCTGCGTCTGCGCTCCCTGAAGTTTTCCGTTTCGGACTTGCTGCCAAGATAGCCGATTTTTCTATGCCCTGAATCGTTCAGATGCTTTACCGCCAGATATACATTTTCATAATTGTTTATACTTATGCTGCTGCATCTTATGTTCGGAACTGCATTATCCACAACGACAAAAGGTATAGGTATGTCGTCAAAGCAGGAGTAATCATCCCCTATCATCTCCGTGCCTATAAGTATCATACCGCTGTACTGCTCATAGTTTATCTCCTTAAGCCCCGAGATAATGTCATTCTTTATGATGAGCATCGTTATGCCCCGATTTTTGCTCCTTAACTCTCCCTCTATCGAGTCAATTATCATGGAAATGAAGCCCTGATTTTCCTCCACAAAAAAACCGCTTTTGGCATATTTTACCAGCAACACATTTTTATGAGTGTTGCCCCTTCTCGAGGAACTCGGAACATAAGAATAATTGTTTTCTTTTATCGCTTCAAGCACCCTCGCCCTTGTAGCGCTGCCAACTCCCTTTTTCCCGTTTATAACTATGGATACGGTAGCAGGCGAAACCCCCACTTTCTCTGCCAATTCTCTGATTGTCATATCATTCTCCAATAAATAGTAATCAAACCCCTTGTTTAGTAATCATAATTAAACTATATAATTTTCCTTTTAATCTGTCAAGAACTTTATTAAAATGTATGCGACTTTGAAAGTGATTTTAACCAAGTATATAGGACGATTAGAAAAACCGCAGAAATTTTAATACGGCAACCGCGGACAAACCTGTCCGCAGTTGCCGTATCCGAGTCCATATAAACTTTACAGCATACTTCTCCTCAGCTCTTCGCCATCCAAAGCGCTAAGGTATGAAGGAGCTATGTCAAACACAGTCTTACAGCCGCTTGCGCCCTCTTTTGAAAGCTTGTATGCCGCTCTTATGTAGGCCGCAATAACCGCACCCGTAAACTCCGGGTTCGAGTCGAGCTTCAGCCCGTATTCTATTATGTGCTTATTCTCTTTGTTAAACCCTGTAACTCCGCTCCTGAGCACAAAACCGCCGTGAGGCAGTCCCGAATGCTCTCTCTTTAATTCTTCCTCTGAAATAAAATGAACGGTTGTATTGTAGTCGCTGAAATAATTAGGCATATTCACGATTTCCGCTTCAATCTTCGCCTTATCAGCACCTTCCTCAACTACTACGAAGCACTCTCTGATATGCTTATCTCTTGTGGAAAGCTCAGGATTTTCTCCCTTTCTTACGCGCTCTACCGCCGCTTCCACCGGTATTGTATACTGCCTTGCATCCTTCACTCCCTTTATTCTTCTTATAGCGTCGGAATGCCCCTGACTTACTCCCTTCCCCCAGAAAGTATAGTCCTTTCCTTCCGGAAGTACTGCGGAAGATATCATTCTGAGCAGGGAAAACATACCCGGATCCCAGCCTACAGAAATAATTCCTACCTTTCCTCCCGCCTTTGCCGCCCTGTCAACATTCTCAAAATGCTCAGGTATCTTAGCATGCGTATCAAAACTGTCCACCACATTGAACAGCCCCGCATACTTAGGCGTCTGCTCCGGCAAATCCGTGGCGCTGCCTCCTCCGAGTGCCAGCACATCAATCTTATCTCTGTATTTTTCAACTTCCTCCTCCGAAAGCACGGGCACTCCCGGGGTGTTGACCTTTACTTCTGACGGATTTCTTCTTGTAAATACTGCCACAAGCTCCAAATCCGAATTTTGCGCAATGGCGCTCTCTATTCCCTTTGATAAATTTCCGTAGCCCATCAAACCTACTCTTATGCTCATAATATTCTCCTTCTGCCGGTTTTTCCTCTATAGTACCGTAACCCTGTTTTTACCGGAATGTTTGCTTATATACATATATTCGTCCGCTCTTGTAAGTATTGATTTTACATCATCCCCATCTTTTACAATTGTACCTCCGATAGACACGGTTACCTTGTATTCCTCTCCATTTTTACCCCTTATTATGGAATTTTCCACCAAAACCCTTATTTTTTCCGCAACTGTTATGAGCTGGTCATTTGTACTAAGGTCAAGCACTCCTATAAATTCTTCACCTCCATATCTGCCGAAAAAGTCCGTTTTTCTGAGTACGGTTGCCAGTGTAGCCGCAACCACCCTGAGTACCTCGTCGCCCATTTCCCTGCCATGTTTTTTGTTGAAATCTCCAAAGTTGTCTATGTCTATGAAAATCATCCCGAAGGTTATTCCCAGCGAGTTATAGCCGTCTATCTTATTTTTGATATTGAAATCAAGGTATCGCCTGTTCGGAAGCTCCGTAAGCGCGTCATAGATGGCAAGCGTTTTAATCTCTTCCTCCGTGTACTCTATATCCTCCGCCTTCTCTTTCTGCCCGTTATTTACATACACCTTTCTGAATACCTCTGCCGCTCCTACTACCTCATCGTCACTGCATATCGGAAAGGTCTTTATACTTACTTTAACTCTGTGCCCCGCTCTGTGATGAAAATACACATCGGCTGACCTTTCTTCGCGGTCCTGCATGGTTTTTGCAAGCGGACATCCTTCTATGCAAAGCTTACAGCCCTCCTCATCTATGTGGTTTAATATATTGTCATGGCAATATGTGCCTATAACTTCCTCTTTTTTAAATCCGGTCATAAGTTCCGCCGCCGTATTCCAAAAAGTTATCTTTCTGCCCCTGTCTACAAAATATACTCCTACATCAATTTTGTCCAATAATTCCTTATACAAATTTTTACTGCTTAAAGCCCGTGGCTGTCTGTTCATTTCAGCTTCCTTTCAATACCGCTTCACAGCCGGCAAATCCGCACAATCCGCCTGCTGCCAAATTCAACATACCTAGGATACTATTTAAGCCCTCTCATGTCAATTACAATAAATTCAAAATATTCAAGCATACGCATAATTATTCCTTATACCCCTTACCTCTGAATAAGCCCTTCCGGCTGCCGACGTCGGGCAAATTCTTAACTTTATTTATACTTTTTACTATACATACAATTTTCGTAATAATTTGTCTTAAAATTCGTCATAAAATCTTAATTTTTTCCTTTCCTAAATTCCTCGACTGTGTTAAAATGGGAGTTGTGGCAATTGTGCCATAGTTCATTGTACAAGGAGATATTATGGATATTTACGCAATTATTTCACTATGTGGAGGACTTGCGTTCTTCCTGTTCGGAATGCATGTTATGTCGGCAAGCCTTGAAAAGGTTTCGGGAGGAAAGCTCGAGAGTATACTCAGAACACTTACCTCCAATCCCGGCAAAAGCCTTATACTCGGCGCTGTAATTACCATAGCGATGCAATCCTCGTCCGCATTGACCGTTATGCTTGTAGGTCTTGTAAACTCGGGCATCATGAATCTGGCACAGACGGTCGGCGTTATCATGGGTTCCAATATAGGTACTACACTTACCGCCTGGATACTCGGTTTGAATGGTCTTGAAACCAGCAACTTCGTGCTTTCTATGCTTAAACCCGACAATTTTTCTCCTATTATAGCCCTTGTCGGCGTGGCTATGATAATGGGAGCAAAGAGTCAGAAAAAAAAGGATATCGGAACTGTAATGGTCGGCTTTGCCGTACTTATGTTCGGTATGGATGTAATGAGCAACTCCGTTGCCCCTCTCGCAGACGATCCGAAATTCACAAGCGTATTAACCGCCTTTAACAACCCTATACTGGGCGTGCTTATAGGAACTGTTTTCACAGGTGTTATACAGTCCTCCGCCGCATCCATAGGTGTACTTCAGGCGCTCGCCAAAACCGGCTCCATCACATATGCCATGGCTATCCCTATTATAATGGGACAAAATATCGGTACCTGTGTTACAGCGCTTTTATCTTCCATCGGCGTTAACAAAAATGCAAAAAAAGTTTCTATCATACATATAAGCTTTAATATAATAGGTACTATTATAGGTCTTACTGTCTACTTTGTGTTAAGAAATGTACTTGATGTTGCCCTGTT
>JBHADN010000116.1:0-5245 GCA_041855085.1 Catonella sp. | reverse complement strand
GCAAAAGATATGTTTTTGAGAGGAAAACGCGATGAATATACAGATATTCGGTACTAAAAAATGCAACGATACGAAGAAAGCCGAGAGATATTTTAAGGAAAGAGGAATAAAATATCAGTTTGTAGATATGAAGGAAAAGGGGATGAGCAAGGGAGAATTTAATTCCGTGGCTGCCGCAAACGGCGGTATAGACGGACTTATAGACAAGGATACCAAGGACAGAGATTTGCTTGCTCTTATAGAATATACCCCTGACTGCGATAAGCTTGAGAAAATACTTGAAAACTGCAGTATTATAAAAATTCCTATAGTAAGAAACGGCAGACAGTCGACGCTAGGATATAGGCCGGATGTTTGGAAAGTATGGGATTAAGTGGGTTTACTATATACAGAAAATGTGATAAAATGATAATGACTATTTCTTTTTATACAGGGGCAGCACTATTTACAGATGGGAAGTACAAGAATTGAGGACTTGCCGGAGGACGCAAGACCTTTTGAAAGATATCAGCGATATGGTATACACGCCCTTTCTGATGCTGAACTTTTGGCACTTATTCTTAGGACAGGAACTAAAAATTTAAATTGCATGGAGCTTTGCAGACAGGTTTTGGAAAGCGGCGGAGGAAATCTTTCAGGCATTTACGGGAAAAGTGAAAAGGAATTGCGCAGAGTACCCGGTATTGGGCCTGTGAAGGCGGTACAGCTTGTGTGCATAGGAGAAATTGCAAAGAGGATTGCAAGAACCAGACGGAATTACGACAGCCCGCTTGACGATGCGAAAAAAGTTTCCGAGAGATATATGGAAGCGATGCGTCATCTGAAAGAGGAGCATGTAATTTTGCTGGCTCTGGATGTGAAATGCCGTCTTATCAGGGAGATTGAGATAAGTGTGGGAACTGTGAATCAGTCCGTGCTTAGACCGAGAGAGGTCTTTGTTCAGGCGCTTAAGCATGAGGCGGTAAATATCATACTTCTTCACAACCATCCGAGCGGAGATCCCATGCCGAGCAGAGAAGACCTGATGATTACCGAAAAGCTGGTCGAGGTTTCGAAGCTTGTGGGTATTCCTCTGCTTGACCACATAATAATAGGAGATTGCTGTTTTACGAGTTTAAGGGAAAATGGGGAAATAGATTTTTAAAATAAAAAACGATTATTTTTGAAAGGACTGGATATGCTGGGGAAAAGTATTGGTATAGATCTCGGTACAAAGAGGATTAAATATTACAGAAAAGGCGACGGTATAATATTTGACGAAGAAAATTGCATTGCAATTGAAAATAGAGAAGAAATTAGGGCAATAGGCGATGTGGCTGCCGAGATGGTGGGAAGGACTCCTGAAACCATAGAAGTGATTTACCCCGTAAACAGAGGTGTAATAGCCAATGTAAGCGCTATGGAAACCCTGTTTAAGGCATCTTTCGACAGAATATACGGAAAGGCAAAAAGAGCAACCGGCTCAAGCTTTGTAATAGCACTTCCTACCGATATCACTGAGGTGGAAAAGAGATCGTTTGCGGACCTGGTACATAACTCGGGGCTTAAGCCAAGAAGCGTATCGCTGGTGGATAAGCCTATTTGTGTTGCTATGGCGGCAGGACTTGACATTATGAAGGCTAAGGGAGTTATGACCGTAGATGTGGGTGCGGACACTACCGAAATAGCCATAATAGCACTCGGAGGAATAGTGCGAAGCAGACTTTTAACCACGGCGGGCAATAAGTTCGATGAATCAATCTGCAACTATATAAGGCAGAAATGTGCGCTCGTGATAGGAAAGAGCAACGCGGAGCAGCTTAAGATGGGCATAGCGGGGGCGGTAGCAGGTCAGGAGCTTGTTATGGCTGTAAACGGAAGAGATGTGGTTACAGGACTTCCGAAGAGAATGGATATAAACTCCGATTTAATCTACGAGGCTATAAAGAGCGACTTGAAAAATATTACGGAAAATATAAAGAGTACATTGGAGCATATTCCGCCGGAAGTTTCTTCAGACATAATAGATGCGGGAATCTATGTCACGGGCGGCTCTGCTCTCATAGGTAATTTCGATAAGCTTTTAAATGCGGAAACAGGGCTAAAGATAAACATATTGGATGAGCCTCAGGACAGCGTTATAAACGGGCTGGGCAAGCTGATTGATGACGAGAACTACAGGACTCTGCCATATATTTACAGGCAGCCCGGATATTCAGTTAATTTAAGGAATGTAAGTAATGGCATCTCAAAGAAAAAGTAAAATAAAAATCAGTCCGAGGTATCTGTTCATATTTTTATTTGTAATATGCACGGTTCTTTTGATAGTTTCTTACAGATTTTCGGATAAAATGGGGGTTGTAAAGGGCGTTGTAAGCGATGTAATTACACCTATGCAGACAGGTATAAATACACTTGGAAGTTTTTTTACATCCAAACTTGATTATTTGAAAAATGTCGAGGAGCTTATAGCGGAAAACAAGGAGCTTTCTGAAAAGCTTGAACAAGTATCGTATGAAAACAAGCTTTTGATTCAGGAAAAATATGAGCTGGATGATTTTAGAAAGCTGTACAATCTTGACCAGACCTATTCGGATTACCCTAAGGTAGCCGCCAGAGTGATTTTTAACAATTCCAATAACTGGTACAGCAGTTTTGTAATAGATAAAGGATCGGATGACGGCATAAAGCAGGGGATGAATGTTATGGCGGGCAACGGGCTTGTAGGCATAATTACGGAAACCAGGCGCAACAACTCGACTGTAAGGTCTATAATAGACGACAGCAGCAATGTGAGAGGAATGTTGCTTGATACCTCCGATAACTGTACCGTTAAGGGAAATCTGAAGCTGCTGGATGAGGGCTACATAGAAGTGACCGACTTAAAGAAAGGCTCGGGCGCGGAAAACGGGTATGAGGTTGTCACATCGTATCAAAGCACAAAGTATCATCCGGGTATCTTAATAGGATACATAAGTCAGGTGTCGGTAGATCCGTCCAATATGACGGAATCCGGATATCTTACGCCTGCGGTTGATTTTTCCAAGCTTGATATGGTGCTCATTATTACTCGCGAAAAGGAAGAACTGTACTGATGAAGCATATTGTTACCTCGTTTGTTTTACTTATAGTTTTCTATTTGTTTCAGACCACTATATTCGGCAATATGGATATTGCGGGAATAAAGCCGAACATTGTAATAATTTTGGTTGTTTTTACAGCCTACAGATACGGCAAGATACCGGGTATGTTTATGGGAGTTTTTACGGGGCTTTTGTTTGACTTTACCGAGGGAAGCTACATCGGTTATTATGCTCTGTTGTATTTGGTTATCGGTTATCTTGTGGGCTTTTGCAGCAAGCTGTATAACAATGATTCGATTTTGGTTCCTCTGGGTTTGGTGGGACTGTCGGATTTTTTTCTTAATTTTTTAATATTTGTTACCGGATTTTTACTCAGAAACAGATTGGATTTGCCATATTATTTGGTAAGGATAATCTTGCCGGAGTTTATATATACGATTGTTGTTTCAGCTCCTATATATAAGTTTGTTGAATGGATTTATCAAAAGCTCGACAATGTAGGGAAAGAGGAGGAGGTCTAGATTTGTTTGATTCTTTTTTGGCATTCGCCGGAAATATATTGAAATCAAGGATTCTTCCTTTAGTATTCATTTATGTGGCATTTGCATCGGCTATTGTGTACAAGGTATTTACAATACAGATTGTAAGGCAGGAAGAATTAGTTCAGAATGAAACGGTTCAAAGTGAAGTAATGCGCGAAACAAAGGCTACAAGAGGCAATATTTATGACAGCAACGGAGTATTGCTCGCGTATAACAAGCTTTCGTATGATGTGACGCTGCAGGACTATGACGCATTTGAAACCGAAAAAGAAAAAAATGCGATGATACATAGGCTTATAAAGATTATAGAGGCGAATGAGGGTACTCTGTTTCCTGAATTTTATATAGAAAAGGATGACAGCGGAGAGCTTCAGTTTACTGTGGACGGTGCTGCCGAGGACAGATTTAAGAGAGATGCCTATAAGCTTACATCTGTAGAAAAGCTTACAACTGAACAGCGTAATGCAACTGCAGCGGAAGTGTACGAGCACCTCAGAACAGGTCAGTACATGTTTAATATAAGCGATGAATACAGTATGGATGACACGCTGAAGATAATGAAAATTCGTTTTGCTCTTCTGCTCAACACATACAACAGGGGTAATCCGATTTCAGTTGCGGCAAATGTAAATGAGAAGGTGGTAACCGCCGTACTTGAGAACTCTGCGGATTTGCCGGGAACGGAGATTGCGGAGCGCACTTACAGGGTATATAACGAGAGCAAGTATTTCTCGCATATTCTGGGGTATACGGGAAGTGTAAATGAAAATGAACTTGCCGCAGATGAAGAAAAGTACTATAATCAGGGCGACCAGATAGGAAAGACGGGGCTTGAGTATTCGTTTGAGAAGTATCTGAGGGGAACAAAGGGTTCTGAAAAGGCTGTTTTGAATTCCAATTACTATGTTACTGCTGTAGAAACCGTGTCGGAGCCGAAGGCGGGAAATGATATTTATCTTACGATAGACAGCAAGCTTCAGAAGGTGTGCTACAACATTATAGAAAAACAGTTGGCAACGGTTCTGCTGTCAAAAATTCACAATTCTGCAAGCTATGGCGAAAGAGGTACCAATGCATCCAAGATAATGATACCCATATATGAGGTGTACAACGCACTTTTTGACAACGGGGTAATCAAGATAAGCAGGCTTTCGCGCAAAAAGGCTACCAAGGTGGAAAAAGCGGTATATTCAAAGTTTAAGTCGGAAGAAAAGAATGTAATGGAAAAGCTTAAAGAATTGCTTTCCGTAAACGATATAAAGAAGGACAAGGAAAATAAAAAAACTGCTGAATATATAGACTATGTATACACCTTTATAAAGAACGAGGCACTTATCAATGTGGATTCGGTAGATACGCAGGATGAGGTTTTCAAGGGATATGTTGACGGGAAAATAAGCCTTGGAGAATTTTTAAAGCATTCGATAGCCAAAAGATGGATAGATTTGACTAGGCTGAACATAGGTTCGGAATATTTGAGCACGGAAGAAATATATGACATACTTTTAAAACAAATTTTTGATAATCTTCCGAATGATCTCGAATTCGATAAGATTATTTATAAAAATCTTATTTTCGACTATACGATAACCGGTACCGAAATCTGCCTTTTGCTGTATGACCAGGGATTTCTGAAAAAGG
>JBHADN010000115.1:0-4253 GCA_041855085.1 Catonella sp. | reverse complement strand
GCTTTTTCAGACCTCTTACACCTGCCTCCATAGTGTAGTTGGCTATTATGTGCTTAAGCACCGTATCTGAAATGCTTATATTCTTTTTACTAAGCCCCGACTCCAGAAGACATTTCTCCATGAGATGTTCTTTAGCTATGTGCAGCTTTTCATCCGCCGTATAGCCTGAAAGCTCTATAACCTCCATCCTGTCGAGCAAAGGCTCACTCATATCATCTGTGGAATTTGCAGTACAGATAAACAGAGCCTTTGACAAATCATACGGCACATTCATATAGTGGTCTGTAAAAGTCACATTCTGCTCGGGATCAAGCACCTCAAGAAGAGCACTCTCGGGATCTCCGTTAAAACTTCCCCTGCCGAGCTTGTCTATCTCATCCAGCACTATAACGGGATTATTTACCCCTGAACGCTTAATCGATTCCATTATGCGTCCCGGCATCGCTCCTATATAAGTTCTTCTGTGCCCTCTTATCTCTGCCTCGTCCTTTATCCCTCCAAGGCTTATTCTTATATATTTTCTTCCCAGCGCATCGGCTATCGCCTTTCCAAGACTGGTCTTGCCCGTACCGGGAGCACCCGTAAACAGTATTATGGAGCCTGTATTTTGCTTTTTAAGAGCCATTATGGCTATCTGCTCGGTTATTCTCTCCTTCGGTTTCTTCAGTCCATGATGGCTCTTATCGAGTATCTCTTTTGCTTTCTTCAGGTCTATATCGGTTTCCTCCGGAGCTTTCCAGCTGAGGGCTGTCACAAACTCCAGGTATTCAAGGGTTGAACCGTATTCATGATCCTCGCTGCCCATCTGTCTGAATTTGTTAAATACTCGATCTATCTCTACCTTTACTTCCTCCGGAAAAGCGGCATCCGCCATTCGCTTTTCAATCCTTTTTACATCCGACACCTCATCAGGGTTATACTCGTTAAGTTCCTCATTAAGAAGCTCTATCTGCTTCCTTATCATATTTTCCCTGTAGTTATCTCCCTGCTTATCCTGTATTTTCTTGCTTATGTTTACCTGAAGCTCCACCAAATCCTTATACTTCAACATAGCCTCGGAAATAAGCCTGTATCTTTCTCCAAGGGAGTTTGTTTCAAGCATTGCATACTTCTGTGCCGCTGTCAAATCTGTATATGGACCGACTATGCTTATAACCTCATTCACATTGTCAAGCCTTTCAGAAAAACGCATTGCCCAACTTCCCCATTGAAAGTATGAGGAAATCCATGAAAGACTTTCCATTACCATGTTGAATACAGCCCGCTGTTCCCTGTCGTCTATGTCGACCTCGTCGTATAGTATCTGATAATCCGCTGAAAGCACTTCTTTATTTATGTGAAGGTTGTATACCTTAACCCTCACATCCGTTCTTACCGCTATAATAAAATCTCCGTCGTTCGTGCGTATGCCTTTTATAATTCCGGTAAGCCCTATAGGATACAAATCAGTTTCCTTAAGCTCCTCTCTTGACCTACCTTCCCTCATAGGCAGCAGAATTACGGTATCCTCAACCTTTAATCCGCTCTTTTCTCTTTCGTTAAGTACATCCGGTTCTAAATTGTACTGTACATCCGGTAAAACTACCGTATTATATATGGGTATAACTAACATCTTCACTCTCCTGATATCTCAACTGTGTTTTATAAAATGATACCATTACGACAAATTTTGTCAAGTTCAATACGAATTAAATTTACTTCCCCCCCGTTTTTCCGAATACGGCAGGCGGCTCACATTATATGTAAGCCGCCCGTCAAAAGCTTCTTTATTATATTGTCAGCCTTACAGCCGCCCTTATTACATTTGCCGCACAAAACTGCAAATCTCCCATAGTTATGGTAAAACCGTCCACCTCTTCTCCTGTTTCCACCGCCCTTATTATATCTTCCACATTTTTTTCACATCCCGGCATCTGCACATCATTTCCTGCAAATATGCAGCCGGAAGAGGCGGATATAGGGTATATCGGCTTATAATCTCCCGTAAGGTCCGGTACAAACTGGGAAGTATACCAATCTGTCATAACCATTCCGTCGTAGCCCCATTCATCCCTCAGCACCGCCTGAAGCAGATCGTATGAGTTCGCCGCATGTATTCCGTTTATAAGATTGTAGCTCGTCATTACCGCAATCGGAGCAGCCTCCTTTACCGCAATTTCAAAGCCTTTCAGATATATTTCCCTCAACGCTCTCTCACTTACTGCGGCATTGGTAAAATATCGGTTGTCTTCCTGATTGTTTACCGCAAAATGTTTTATAACCGTACCCTTTCCTGCATGTGCCTGAACTCCCTTTGTGACGGCAGCCGCACATTTACCCGACACAACGGGATCCTCCGAATAATACTCAAAGTTTCTTCCGCAAAGCGGGTTTCTGTGAATGTTCAATGCAGGAGCAAGCCATAGGTCTATACCGAATCTCTCCATCTCATCGCCTACCAGATTGCCCGCCTCTAAAAGAAGTTCCATGTTCCAGGACTGCGCCAAGGACCAGCCTATCGGAATTGCGGTACAATACTGATAATAATCCGTCACTTCAGCTTCATCCAAATTTTCAGGGAAAGGATTTATTATATCCAAAATTATTTCCCCGCCCGGTATATATTCTCCCTTTTTATTCATCTTAAAATGAGGCTGTAACCTCAGTCCGGCAGGACCGTCCGCCATTATGATGTTTTTAATCCCTCTTGTTTCCTTGATAACCGCCGAGGTATCTCCCGCCGCTCCCGGAACTACATAGGAAGCGTTGCCCACAATCTCTCCTTCGCCTGTTCTCAGCGTTCCTACACAAAGCTCCGCAAGCTCTTTTACCGAAAGGCAGGCAACTAAATCCTCCACAGTATTTTTACCCGCTCTAATATCCGAAAGGGTTATACCGCTTTCAGCAGGCACAGGAAAACTCTCTCTTTTTCCCTGATATACGACTTCTTTTTTTTCAAATATCTCGGTATCTATGTCAACTAACGGTATTCCGCCAAAATCTCCGCTCTCTTTAGGAGCTATCTCCATTTCTTTTAATTCGCTCTCATATTTAAACAGATTTGAAGTCTTCATCACAGTCACATCTCTGTCAAGCCTGAAGCCTGCCGCCGCCTCAGCACTGCATAAGGAATTTCCAACACTTATAATGTATTTTCCTTTTTCCAATACCCAAGCCTGCTCAGTTTCGCTGTATGATGCACAATCCTCCATGTTAAACGACAGCCTAATATCTTCTTTTTCCGCAGGCTTTAACTCCGAAGTTTTTGCAAATGCAACAAGCTCCCTTTTAGGCTTTATAAGCCTGCCTGACGGAGCGGAGCAATATACCTGTACTACCTCTTTTCCGGAGAACTCGCTTCCCGTGTTGGTTACCTCTATGTTAAGCGTCAGCTTTGTCTTGTTAACTTCCGCTCCTTTAAATCTTATCTCGAAGTCCGTATAGGACCTGCCGTATCCGAAAGGATACAACACCCTCTTTCCTATACTGTCAAAGTATCTATATCCTACAAATATTCCTTCTTTGTAATATTCATCGTCAATATTGCCGTCATTGTGCGAAAATTCCGCAGATGACGGATAGTCCATATAGTTTATCGCCCAAGTGTCCGTAAGTTTACCTGACGGCGTGACCTTGCCGCATACAATATCCGCAAGAGCGTATCCGCCTATATTACCTAGCTGCCCGAGCAAAATTACGGCATTTATTCCTTCTATATCCGACACTTCACTAAGGTCCATAACTCCTCCGATATTGAGAACCAATATCAGATTTTTGTAGCTCTTTGCCAAAAATTCAAGATTTTCTCTTTCTCTGTCAAATATAAGATAGTCGCCCTTTTCGTTATATCTGTCCGCACCCTCTCCCGAATTTCTGCTTATTACATATATTGCGGTATCGGTATCCGAGTTCTCTACATCCTCATCCGTTACAGGTACAGGCTCGATTTCTTTCATAGGGTTATTAAAACTTATAGCTACTGTACTTGTATTTTTCTTTTCCGCAGTTTCCTTTACAAAAGAAAGGTAGGCATTTTTTTCCCGCTCAAACTTCCTGTCGAAGCTGTCGAGGTGGCTTTTTGTAGTGATGACGAAACCTGCCGACTCAAGTCCTGCTTCGATATTCACATTATCCCTTGTATTTACATCTCCCGATCCTGTTCCGCCCTTTACGGTTTTCCTCGCACCGTTTCCATACAACGCAAGCTTTCCCGCCGACTTCAAAGGAAGAACACCGTCGTTTTCAAGCAGCACTATACATTCTCCGGCTATTTT
>JBHADN010000114.1:0-4125 GCA_041855085.1 Catonella sp. | reverse complement strand
CGCAGCATTTGTAATGCTTCCGGTCTCCGCTATATTTATAAGCGCTTCATATTTTCTGTTATCCATGATACTCTCGGACGGAAAATCCTGTCTGACCTTTCTCCATTAATTTTACTAATGTCAAATATTAAATTTTGTCGTTTTACTTATTATACAAATCGTATTATGATAAGTCAAGAAAGCGAAACCTTAATCGGCACAGCTTACTGCCGAGCTTAATTTTCGCATATAATGCCTTAAAAATGAATAATAGTTACAAAGTAAGGGTCGTCCCATTAGCAAATCAATGCGTTTGCCAATGAGACGACCTTTCCTTTTAAAAAATGTTATATGTTGTTCTTCCGCCTTGAGTATATGAACATCATGACCGCAAGTGCTATAATAGCTGAACCTACAGCCGTAAACATGTATGTACCCATGCCGCCGGCATGAGGCAGCTCATAAAGTCTCTGCCTGTTCTTTATAAGTATTTCTCCTTCACTTATACCGCTGTTGTTATCATACTTTATGTCATAGCCTTCTATTTGAGATATTTCTTTGACTTTATATTTATATACCTTGCCCTCCTCTTCTGCCAGCTGAGAACTGTTTCTGTTAAATTGCTTCATCCAGTTATTGCTCTTGTTTAAGTCAAACTGAAACTCTTTGATTCTGCCTGTCGTTACATCGGTCTGTATCAGAACTGCTTTTATGGAAATATCCGGTCTGTCACCGCTGCTCATCTCAGTGCCGTCTACCTTAAGCCATTTTTTCTTTATTATTATGTTAGGTATTTTAATATTGTTTATCTCTATCTTTCCGTTAATTACGCCGTTATTTTCGTAAGAGGTTGAATATCCGTCAACGGAAATCTCCTTAACATAATAGTAATAAGGCTTTCCATTTGCATCCGTAGCAGGCAAATCATCCCATTTCTTATGCCACATGTTCTGTTTTGAAAGGGTAACTACATCTCCCACAGGCTCGGCATCCTCCGGCATCACATCCGGCGGCGTTCCTCCCTGTCCCGCAGGGTCTGTGGATGTGACCTGTATAGGTTCCATTGAAGCTGCCACAGAAGGTATTCCTGTATTCGGCTTATACCCGATGTACCCTATCAGCGTAACTTTTATGTCCGTTCCGCTTTTAACCGGGTCTATAACATACTCTGCCGTTCTCGGAGGATAATTTCCCCACTCTCCATCTATTGAACAGTTCATATCCGTATTATTGCCGCTGCTCACGGGATAGAGGGTTTTGCCGCCTGCCGTAACAGAATAGATTCCTGTGGAGTTTTGGGTTATATTGATTCTAAATTTCAGTTTTCCTCCCGAGGTTGCAACCGTACTATATTTATAATCTCCTTGCTTTATAAACCCCGTGTCTTCATTACAGCCGTTTCCCGCACCTAAATAGTTTGCATCAAAATATTGAGTAGTAAAGTTTACCGGAACTGCAGCACCCAAACTGCCTCCACCTGTCGTCTTTGTACTTTTGTACAGCCGGACTTTCACAGACTCAGGAGTTTCCTGACCCATCAAGCTTCCGTCTTTGTTATACCAATGCTTGTTCACCTCGACAGAGGTTTTCGGTTTCTTCTTATTATTTACACGCAAGGATATTGTTGTGGAACCGTTGTTATTTTGGAGCTGTGCAAAATTATCATCGTTATTCTCTAAAGTAGCGTTCCCCGTAGCATCCAGCTTAAGCTCTATTATTTTATCCGACACGGAAGGATATCCTGCCGGAGCCTTCGTTTCCTTTATAAAGTAGCTGTCTCCTGCAAACAAGCCGTAGGCTCTAAGTTTTCCGTCCGCATCTGTTTTAAATACATTTTTCGGCGGATTCCCCTGCTTATACTCAGCTTCACTGTTCCACAATCTTACCGGAACAGTGCATGCTTTGTCCTTATAAACCGAAAATTCGGCATTGGGAAGAAGCGGCCCGTTTGTGTTGTTTGAAACATCATATTTATCAATATTAAGCGTATATTTAGGCGCCAGATTGAAATATATGGCACAGTTTGACTCGGATGAACCTCTCTCAAGATAATATATCTTAAGGTTATGGTCTCCCTTTTTAAATTTTTTAAGGGTTTCCACATCCCTCTTTTTAACCCCGCTGCTTGGACTTGAGCCGTTATAGTAGGTTATAACTCCTGTAGAAAAATTCACTTCTCCCGATATTCTGGCATGAATGCCTCCTAAGTCCAACACTTGCTTGCCGTCTACATACACCCAGACATCGTCGTCTCCGCTGAAGAAGAATTTCATATCCTGTCTTCCTATAGCCTGATTTCCAAACTTACCTTGGGAATCCTTGTAGCCCACATCGTTAGGCAGAGTAAAATCAAGTTCTGTACTCATTCCAAACCAATAATTAGTCTGCCCTGACTTTTCATATACCGTTCCTTGCTCAAAAGGCATAAATCCGGAAATTTTTTCCTTATCATCCCATCCGCCGCCATATCTGCGAGATTGTTTTTGTATAAACTGCTTGTTATTGTACACATAAAATCTCTGATTATCCTTATTATAATCAGTTCCGTTTATATCGCTGTCGTAGTAATAATAACCTTTTTTAAAACCCTTTCCCGTAGGGTCTATATCATTTTTTATATATCTGAACAGCATATTCCCTTTTCCGAGATAGTTTTTTCCCATCTCCCGGTTGGTCTCGGGTTTAAACAAATCATTCAAAAGTCCGTCGTTGTTTCCGGGTTTTATCTCTGAAGGCATTATGTCTTGAAAAATTCTGTTTGATTGTGCTACATCGAACTTGTTTTTTACATTTTCCAGCTCGGCAGGAAATCCTAAAGATTTTTCATGCTGCGGCTTCATATCGAAATTATACCAGTTTGTGAACAATAAATCTGCGCCTTTACCATTCCATGTTTCATCGTGACTGTAACCGCCTTGGATATTGCCGCTCAATTTTGCCCCATGCTTAATATTAAAAAGTTCATTATAGTCAAACACATTCGTCTTGATAAAGCTGCCGGTATCTGTTATACCGTCAAGCAGCGCCCCATTTGGATGTAAATTGTAATTTCTCTGCATCCAGCTGGCATAAAACACCGTGTCTTTACTAACTTGAGCGCGGGAGCCCGGGGCATACCATTTCCCCGTATTCGTATCAATCCATCCCTTCAGCTCGTATTTATTGTTGTATCCCGCTTCGCCAGCATTAGGCAGATTGACATTTCCCCGGTTATCAGTATATCTGTGATCATCTATTGTATTTTGAACCAGTGAATCATTTTTTCCCATACCTAATGTTCCGTCAAACCATACATGGTAAACCTGACGGGAGTTTTGGCGATATGGTTTTCCCTGAGCTCCGAAGGCAGCGTTATCTGCTGTAAAGCACATACAACCACCGAGAACAAAAACAACCATTAAAAACGAGAATATCGTTTTCATCAAAATTGTATTTCTCACAATCTCTTTTAATTTAATCTTCATTTATATCATCCCCTGATAGAAACTTTTCTATAGATTTAAACTTATCCCCTGCGAATATAACTTTAAATATTTATTTCATTGTTCCGTTTTTCGATATAATATTTTAAAGCTAAATAAACGCTGCTCATAATAAGTATTCCTGCCCAAACATAGAGTTCAGATTTATCTCCTGTCCCCGGTTTTTCAGGTGGGACAATCTTTTCATCCGTAGATGCCTTTGGCGCAGCCTCCACTGAATATTTCCAGAAATTCACTTCTCCCTCAGGTTCGACTGACGGAACAGACACTAAAAACGGCAGTGAATAATATTTTCTTCCTGACTGTGTATGTGTTTTTTCCTGAAATACAACATACATGCCCCGTTTAAGCTTTCTCCATCTCACTTTTCCATCCTCGTCAGACCTTGCCTTCCGCAATGAAATCCCTTTAGCCTCAGCAACTTTCTTTAAAAGTTCCGCCGCCTTATTGGAGCTGTCTGCGCTCATATTCTTAAAAGATATTCCCGTCTTAGAGAACTCTTTTAACAGTTCATAGCTCGCATCCCCTGATTTCACTTTAAGATCCGATACCCTGCAAGTGCAGAAAGGCACACCTCTCAAAGGGATTTTCTCCTCTCCGTTTTCATAAACATAAGTTATAGTGAGTGATAAGGATTTGCGGTCATCAATGTCAGGTACCACAT
>JBHADN010000113.1:0-5653 GCA_041855085.1 Catonella sp. | reverse complement strand
TTGTACTTTTATTTATGTTGTTTTTGTTTTCACATAAGAATAACAACAACGGAGAGCATGAGAAGTGGTATACCCGTATGATTTTTCTGCTGTTTATACTTATAATAACGGACTTTATGAGCAGAATAAGAGGAACGGATATTTTGTCAAGAACCTTAGCTATGACCGGAAATCTTGTGATTTTTGCAATGGATCCCTTCATAGGCTACCTGATTGTAAGGTATGTGGACAGTTGGATAGACTCCGCATCCAAGAAACTCAATTTTATTACGAAAATTTACCTTGTAGTTTCCGTGTTAAATTTTGTGCTGGTAATGTTTTCTCACATGTTTTCGCTCGGAATGTTTTATACATTTGAAACGGGGCAGTACGCAAGAGGAAGCCTTTATGCCGTAAGAGCAGCAATTGTGGCATTCGGATATATTTTCATGGAATTTTATATTATATACAGAAACAGAAAATATAAAAATGAATATTCAATGATACTTTGGATTTTTCCGGTGCTGACAGTCTGCCTGGGCTTTGCACAGCTTGCGATAAAAGATCTTGCGTTGGAATACACGGGAATGATTTTATATGTCCTGGTGCTTTATATGCATGTCCAGGGAAGAGAGCTGAATGTGGACTTCCTCACAGGAGCCGTAAACCGCAGAAAGTTCGATGCGGACCTTATGAAAAGGATAGAAAACAGTGATGTTAAGGGATTTTCAGGAATAATGATAGACATAGACCACTTTAAGGCTATAAACGACAATTACGGGCATCAGGCGGGAGATGCCGCGCTTGAAGCGGTTTCCGCCCTGGTTTACGGCAATTTCAGAAAAACCGATGTAATATCGAGGTACGGCGGAGATGAATTCTGCGTGCTTACCGACATAGAAAATGAGGAACTGCTGGATATTGCAATAGAAAGGCTTAGAAAGGGAATGAAAGATTTTAATGCCCTGAAGAAATTTCCGTTTGAGATAGAACTCAGCCTCGGCTATGCCATATATGACAAAAATCTTGACCGCTCATCGCATGCATTCTTAAAAAGACTGGACAATAAAATGTATAAAGAAAAAGAAGCGCATCACAGCTCTTATATGGTATAATGATTTTAAATAAATTACAGGAGATGACAGAGTATGGCAATACGCAAAGAGAAAAAGCGAATAGGTGACATACTGTTGGAGGAAAAGGTAATAAGCAGCGCCCAGCTCGAAGAGGCTCTGGTAAAAGCCAGAGAAAGCAGAAAGAAACTGGGAGAAACGGTTGTAGAGCTTGGCTTTGTTACCGAGCAGGATATAGCCAGGGCTCTGTCTTCACAGCTCGGATTTGAACAGGTAAATCTTGCAACGGTACTGATACCTGAAAATATACTGAACATGGTAAGCGAGCAGGTTTTAAGAAAGCATGTAATGATACCTTATGCCATAGATCAGGGAAATATAAACATGGTAAAGGTGGCTATGGCGGATCCTATGGATATGTCCGCAATAGACGATTTCTTTATAATCACGAACCATCAGGTAACGCCTGTGGTATCTACAACAAGAGAAATACTTCTTGCGCTCGACAGATATTACGGCGATATGGAAACTATGAGGGCTGCGCAGGAATATGCAAGAGAAAGGGAAGGCATAGCCAACAGACAGCAGGAAGCTGATATTGCACAGGATGTTACAAGCTCTCCGGTAGTACAGCTTGTAAACTCGATGGTAGAGCAGGCTGCCAGACAGAGAGCCAGTGATATACATATAGAAGCAAAAGAAGACTCCGTAAGAGTTCGCTTTCGTATAGACGGCTCGCTGTATGAAAAATTTACATATTCCATACATCTTCTGCCCGCTATTATAGCCCGTCTTAAGATAGTGGGAGGCATGGATATATCGGAAAAGAGGAAGCCGCAGGACGGAAGATTCAGCATAACGGTTGACAAGATAGAATTTGATGTGCGCGTGTCCGTTCTTCCTACGGTGTTCGGAGAGAAGTGCGTTATGCGTCTTGCCCAGAAAAAGGCGCTTACGAGAGATAAGAAAGAGCTCGGATTTTCAAAGGCGGAGCTTGCGGATTTTGATGATATACTGAAAAATCCGAACGGAATTATACTTGTTACAGGCCCTACGGGAAGTGGTAAATCCACCACTCTCTATACAGCCCTTTCGGAGCTTAATAAGGAAGATGTGAACATAGTTACTGTAGAAGATCCGGTAGAGGCAAATATAAACGGAATAAATCAGGTTCAGGTAAATGTAAAGGCGGAGCTTACCTTTGCAAATGCTCTGCGCTCCATACTCAGACAGGATCCGGATATCATAATGATAGGAGAAATACGAGATGGGGAAACGGCGGCGATAGCCGTACAGGCATCCATAACGGGACATCTCGTGGTAAGCACGCTGCATACCAATTCTGCGGCAGGAAGTATAAACAGACTTGTAAATATGGGAGTTGAGGGGTATCTGCTTGCAGACTCCTTAGTGGGTGTAATAGCGCAGAGGCTTGTAAGAAGACTTTGTCCGCATTGTAAGAGAGCCTGTGAGGCGGCAGAGTTTGAGAAGAGTATTCTGGGAGTTGAAAGTGCTGCCAATGTCACTATATATGAGCCTGTGGGATGTGAACAATGTGACAAGACGGGATACACCGGACGAATAGGTATATATGAGATAATGAAGATTACGCCTAAGCTGAAGGAGCTTATATCAAAGGGAGCGGGCATAATCGAGCTGAAGGACGCGGCTATGTCGGAAGGTATGCACACATTAAGACAGAGTGCTTCCGAACTTGTACTGGAAGGTGTTACATCGTTTTCAGAACTTATGAAAACAACTTTTGAAAATTAACTGAATATGGAACTTCGTTGAGAAATGGGGAAATCAAAGGAGTTGGTTACGGATGGAATTTTGCTTAAGTAAAAGTAAAATCAATTTGTAACCAATTTGTGATTATTTTTTAATAAAATATGTCAAAAAGGGTTTAAATGGGGGATGACGAGATGACTATTGAAGAAATATTGCGCAGTTCACAGGAATTGGGAGCCTCCGATATACATATCGCTCCGGGAAGTCCTCTTATGTTCAGAATAAACGGGGAGCTGGTTCCTCAGACGGACAATATACTCATGCCTGCAGTAACCTGGGAGATTATATCCTCCGTAATGTCGGATGAGGAAGAGGAGAAGCTTAAGAGTATAGGAGAGTTGGACTTCGCATTCTCTCTGCCCGGTTTTTCCCGTATAAGGGTAAATGTATTCAGACAGAGAGGCACCTATGCTGCGGCTCTGCGTATATTGAACTTTGAAAGTCCTTCTCCGGAGAAGCTGGGGATACCGCGCTCCGTAGTAAGCCTCACGAATAAGAAACGCGGACTGGTACTGGTCACCGGGGCAACGGGAAGCGGAAAGTCCACTACACTTGCGAGCCTTATAAATGTTATAGCCGAAAGGGATGCCAAGAACATAATAACCCTGGAAGATCCCATAGAGTATCTTCACTCCCACAAAAGAGCTGTAGTTACCCAAAGGGAAGTGGGTTCGGATACGAAGTCCTACGCAAATGCCCTGAGAGCTGCACTTCGTGAGGATCCGGATGTGATACTTGTAGGAGAAATGAGAGATTTGGAAACGATATCCATAGCGGTAACGGCGGCGGAAACGGGACATCTTGTATTTTCAACCCTTCATACGAACTCCGCAGCCGACTCGGTAGACAGAATGATAGATGTTTTTCCTCCGCATCAGCAGCAGCAGATAAGAGTACAGCTTTCGGGAGTTATAGAGGGAGTGGTCACACAGCAATTGCTTCCGAAGTGCGACGGAAGCGGAAGAGTGGCGGCCTATGAGGTTCTGATAGCCACCCCTGCCATAAGAAGTCTTATAAGAGAAGGAAAGAACTTTCAGATACCGTCTATGCTTCAGACAGGCAAAAAAGACGGTATGCAGACTATGGACGATGCCATATTTGAACATTATATGAGAGGAAATATAGATGAGGAAACTGCCGTGAGATATGCCTTTGATATAGACAGAATGAGAAATAGAACAGGCAGTATCTAGGAGGATAAAGCTTTGACAGAGTTTACATACCTTGCAGTAGATAAAAAGGGCAAGGAAAAAAGAGATAATATAAAGGCGGAAGATGTAAAAGAGGCTGTTTCAATGCTTAGACTTGAGGGACTTATGGTTATAAATATAGAAGAGGCGTCGGTACTCTCGAAGGATATAAACATAAGTTTCGGAAAAGGTGTAAATACAAGGGATTTAAGTATATTTTGCCGACAGTTTGTAAGTATGCTTAATGCCGGAGTGACTATTATGGATGCGCTTGATATGCTTTCCACTGCAACGGAAAATAAAAATATGGCAAAGACCATACTGCTGGTGCGGGGAAATATACAAAAGGGAGAAACGCTTTCAGAGTCTATGGCAAGATTTCCGAGCATATTTCCAAGCATTATGATTTCTATGGTGGCGGCAGGAGAGGCATCGGGTAAGGTTGATGTGGCGCTTATCCGTATGGCGGAGCGTTTTGAAAAGAGGGCAAGACTTGACGCTATGATGAAAAAGGCGGCGGTATACCCTATCATAGTTATAATGGTGGCAATACTTGTTATAGTGGTAATGCTGGTTAAGGTAATCCCCACATACAAAGGGTTGTTTGAACAGCTCGGAGCGGATTTGCCGATACAGACGGTCATAGCGGTAAAGCTCAGCGATTTTATTGTAAAAAAGTGGTATCTTATCTTAGCTGTGATAGCCGCCGTGACGGCAGGCATTATAGTGTACGGCAGAACAAGGAGCGGACAGATTTTCTTCGGAACATTGTCCAGAAAGCTGCCGGTGTTCGGGAAAATCAATATAAAGAATGCGGCTTCAAACTATGCAAGGACGCTTTCCACGCTTATTTACTCTGGTATCAGCATGGTAGATGCACTTGCAATTACTGCAAACACTATGGAGAATTTTCTGTACAAAAGGCTGCTGCAGGAGTCGAGAGAAGAAGGAATAAAAGGTATACCTCTTTCAGAACCTATAGTGAAAAGTGCGCTGTTTCCGCCTATGGTGGGCTATATGACAAGGATAGGGGAGGAAACGGGAGATATAGAGGGAATGCTTAATAAGCTTGCGGATTATTATGATGAAGAGGTGGAAATGGCTACGCAGACTCTTATGGCAGCCCTTGAGCCTATCATAATACTGGTGCTCGGAGTCATAGTTATTTTGCTCATATCTGTAGTAATGGGACCTATGGTATCTATGTACGGAGCGCTCGATAATCTGTAAAGGTCTGTATATAAGTACGGATATTGCCGATATATACGGTGAAGGAGCGGAAATAATAACTAAGAATTAGAAACACTTTATAGGGAGTGTTTTTAAGATAAATAAAAACTTTAAGATTAAAAAGGAGAAAAATCATGAAAAAGAGAAAAATGAACAATAAGGGATTTTCCATAGTGGAGCTTATTGTAGTTATCGCTATTATGGCGGTGCTTGTAGGAGTTCTTGCTCCTCAGTTTATCAAGTATGTGGAGAACTCAAGAAGAAGTACGGATATTCAGAACGGACAGGCAATAGCTTCAGCTATTAAGGCAGGTATTGCAGACGGAACTCTCAAAAATGATGTAACGGCTCCTGCTGCTTTATCAGGAAGTACTACAGCTACCGCTTTAA
>JBHADN010000112.1:0-6006 GCA_041855085.1 Catonella sp. | reverse complement strand
AGGAAAATATAGAGAAAATGCTTAAAACAAAGCATTTCTATGCCCCCGCAAATATTTCAAAACAAAGGGCGGGAAGTGTAGCGGTTTTGGGCAAAATGTATTATAATAGAGGTAAGGTGCAGACCGCTGCGGCTCACGAACCTGTTTATCTCAGGCTTTCGCAGGCTGAACGGGAGAGAAATGAAAGAGAAGCGGGAGCGCGGTAGGTATGGAAGCACTGACATTTGAAGTAGTGAAGATGAAAGCGTGTCATTTGCCGCAGGTTTTGGATATAGAGAGAAGAGTGTTTGCACAGCCTTGGTCTGAAACGGATTTTTTAGACTGTATAACTGAAAGTGACAGGCATTATTTTTGTGCGGTAAGTGAAGCGGAGGTTTTAGGTTACTGCGGCTACTGGGGTGTCTTTGAAGAGGCGCAGATTTTTAATGTTGCGGTAAGAGAGGATGCAAGGAATAGAGGCATCGGAAAAGCTTTATTAAAGAAGATGATTGAATTTGGAATAGAGGACGGCAGAAGCAGGTTTATACTGGAGGTCAGGACGGGCAATATGCCTGCGATAGCTCTTTACAGGGGCTTAGGCTTTGTCGAGGACGGAATAAGACCGGATTTTTATGAAAATCCAAGGGAAGATGCGCTGCTTATGTCGTTTAGAACAGACTAGAAGGAGAGAGAATGCTGGATGTATGTCTACTTGGCACAGGCGGGATGATGCCTCTGCCTAACAGATATCTGACATCTTTGCTGGTGCGCTACAATGGAAACAGCGTGCTCATAGATTGTGGCGAGGGAACTCAGATTGCAATAAAGAAAAAGGGTTGGAGTGTCAATCCGATAGGGGTAATCTGCATTACACATTTTCATGGAGATCATGTTGCAGGTATTCCCGGATTGTTGCTTTCCATAGGAAATTCGGGAAGAACGGAGCCGGTAATAATAGTCGGGCCGAAGGGAGTTGATAGGGTTGTAAAATCTCTCTGTATAATAGCTCCTGAGCTGCCTTTTGAAACGGAGTTCGTTGAAATAGAAGGAGATGAAGATGTATTCCTGTTTGCAGGGCTTAGGATTGAAGCTTTTAAGCTGAATCACAGGATAGTCTGCTACGGCTACAACATAGTGCTTGAAAGAGCGGGAAGATTTTTGCCGGAGAGGGCAAAGGAAAACGGTGTTCCGTTAAAATACTGGAACAGACTGCAAAAGGGAGAAACTATCGAGCTTGACGGAAAGATATATACTCCCGATATGGTAATGGGAGAGGAGCGCAGAGGGCTGAAGGTTACTTACTGTACGGACACAAGACCCGTACCTGTGATTGCAAAAAAGGCGGAGGGCGCGGATTTGTTCATCTGTGAGGGGATGTACGGGGATCCGGAGCTTAATGACAAAGCGGTGGACAAGAAGCATATGACTATTGCCGAGGCTTGCGGGCTGGCAAGGATTGCCGAACCCAAGGCTTTATGGCTTACACATTACAGCCCGTCAATGGCGCACCCCGAGCAATATATACAAGAGGCTAAAAAGATATTTAATAAGGTAAAGCTGGGTAAAGATGGAAAGAGCATAGATCTGATGTTTGATGAAGACTGACAAGGGGGCTTTATGAAGAGTAAAACACAAAATCCTATTGTTCTGGTTATTATATTATCTGTTTTGACGGCTGGAGTTATAGGCGGATTCTTATTGGTCAGGAGTATCGGAATAAAAAAGCAGGAGAGCAGAGGGGCAAGGACAGAGGTTGAAAAGCTTATGGCTCTTGACCTTGACGGAAACTATCCGGGAAATGCGAGAGAGGTTTTAAAGGTACATAACAGGATAATGAAGTGCTATTACAATGAAGAGCTTACGGATGAGCAGCTTGCGGCTCTGGCGGAGCAAAATCAGAAGCTTTTCGATTCGGAGCTTCTTATCCGCAACCCTTACGATGCTTATGTCGAGCGTCTGAAAAAAGAGATAGAGGGGTATAAGGCGTCCAAGGTTACGATAATAAATTCAGGCATACAGAATTTTGCGGAGGCTGAGGTTGTAACCAAGGGAGGGTATAAGTTCTGCAATCTTCTCGCTTCGTATTTTTTGAAGGAAAGCACAGGGCATAAAAAGACAAATCAAAAGTATTACCTTAGAGAAGATGAGGAAGGAAAGTGGAAGATACTTTTCTGGGAAGTTACACAAAAAACATTTTAATGTATTATAAGGCTTAATATATCTGCTTTTACGGTATTACGGGAGGCAGAGCCGCTGAATAAAGGAAAGGTGCTGTAAGGTTTTTATGAATATTTTAGCGATAGAGTCGTCCTGCGATGAAACGGCTGCAGCGGTTGTAGCCGACGGCAGAAAGGTTTTGTCGAATATCATATCTTCACAGATAGACATACATAGGCTGTACGGCGGGGTTGTGCCGGAAATTGCTTCGAGGAAGCATATAGAGAAAATAATACCTGTTATAGATGAGGCTTTGTGTATGGCAGGCATTACGATGAAGGATGTGGATGCTGTTGCCGTAACCTACGGTCCGGGGCTTGTGGGAGCCCTGCTTGTAGGGGTTTCTACAGCTAAATCATTAGCATTTGCACATAACAAGCCTCTCATAGGAGTACATCATATAGAGGGGCATATTTCCGCAAACTATATAGAGAATGAGGAGCTTGTGCCTCCGTTTCTCTGTCTGGTGGTTTCGGGAGGGCATACAAATCTTGTAATAGTCAGGGATTACGGAGAATATGAGGTGCTTGGAAAAACCAGGGATGATGCGGCGGGAGAAGCTTTTGACAAGGTTGCGAGAGCCATAGGGCTCGGCTATCCGGGAGGCCCTAAGATACAGGAAATATCAAAGGAGGGCAATAGAGAAGCGATAGTCTTTCCGAGAGCTAAGGTAGTGGACAATCCTTTTGACTTCAGTTTCAGCGGAGTAAAGTCTTCCGTATTGAATTATCTGAACTCCTGTGAAATGAAAGGGGAAGAGATAAACAGGGCGGATGTTGCCGCTTCTTTTCAGGAGGCTGTGGTAGATGTACTTGTAAGCCACACCATAGAGGGAGCAAGGACGCTCGGATTTAACAGGATTGCAATGGCGGGCGGAGTTGCCTCAAACCTTGCCTTAAGGGAGGGAATGAAAGCCGCCTGCGAGAAGAACGGCTTCAAGCTATATTATCCGTCGCCGTCTTTATGTACGGACAATGCGGCAATGATAGGAGCGGCTGCGTATTACGACTATCAAAAGGGCAGACGGGCAGACCTGAGTCTAAATGCGGTTCCCGGACTCAGATTGGGGCAAAGATGACCGTGTGGATAAAGGTCGGTACTAAATAATATATGTGTGCTGATATTTTTTATGTTGTTTTGTTATGACGGTAAAAATGAGTATTATATATGACATGGAAAGTAAATGTAAACTGCCGTCCTGATGAAGATGTAAACAGGGAAAAGAGGAGCAATTATCGTAGCGTCCTGTAAAGGGCGTTGTCATGATTAAAAATATGGACGGGCAACCGTCCTTTTTCTTTTTATCGAAATATGTGATACAACCTCTGAAATCATGATTAAAACCTAAAAAATCTTAGAAAAAAATAACTCCCCCAAAATATTTAAATATAATTGACAAATTGAAATCAAAACATTATAATCAGAGTATATAAAGTTTATATAAACTATATGGTAAGTCTATATAATTTTTGTTATAAACTTACTAGAAAAAACAGAGGAGGACAGCAAAGTGTTTGAGAAAGTAAAACTTGGAATTGCACCTATTGCTTGGACCAACGATGATATGCCTGACCTGGGTAGCGAAAATACCTTTGAGCAGTGTATCAGCGAGATGGCTTTGGCAGGCTTCAAAGGATGCGAAGTCGGCAACAAGTACCCAAGACATGATGAAGAACTGCTTAGAAAGCGCCTTGACATCAGAGGGATGAGTATTGCGGGCGCGTGGTTTTCATCTTTTCTGACAACCAAGCCTTACGAGGAAACCGAAAAAGCCTTTATAGAGCACAGGGATTTCCTGCACCGCTTCGGAGCTAAGGTTATCGTGGTGTCGGAACAGGGACACAGCATACAGGGGCAGATGGATACTCCCGTATTTGAGAAAAAGTATATCTTCAACGATGAAGAGTGGGAGCTTCTTGCCAGGGGGCTTGAGCGTTTGGGAGCTCTTGCCGAAGAAAAAGGCATGAAGATAGCTTATCATCATCACATGGGTACAGGTGTACAGACCGAGGAAGAAGTAGACAGACTTATGAAGATGACAAACCCTGACTTGGTTCACCTTTTGTATGACAGCGGTCACCTTGCTTACTCGGGAGAGGACTACATAAGCGTACTTAAGAAGTATGTAGGCAGAATAGTGCATGTACACCTTAAGGACATAAGACAGCAGGTAGTAGATAAGGTGAAGGCAGAGCAAAAGAGCTTCCTTCAGGGAGTAAGGCTCGGTACATTTACAGTTCCGGGAGATGGAGATGTAAAGTTTGACGAGATATTCAAAATTTTAGGCGAAAACAATTATGAAGGATGGTTCATAGTTGAGGCGGAACAGGATCCTGCAATTGCCAATCCTTTTGAATATGCGGTAAAAGCAAGAGAATTTATTAAGGAAAAAACAGGTTTGTAGTAAAAATAAAAATATAAAAAACCGGAGGATGAGTTATGAAAAAAGGATTTAAGAGAGTCTTAACAGCAGCGTTCGGAATGTTTGCGGTATTTGCTATGACGGCTTGCAGCAGCACGAGCAACACATCAGGTACAACAAGCAGCCAGGCTACAACAAGCGCTGCAAGCACAACCACAAGTACAACAAGTACTGCAGCAAGCACGGCAACCGGAGAGAAGATAGTAGTCGGATATGTTATCAACAACTTAAATGATACCTTCCAGACTTATATCTTAGAGGCTGCACAGAAGTTTGCCGCTGAAAATAACATTGAAGTTTCGGTTATGGACAGTCAGGAAGATACAATCAAGCAGCAGGACCTTGTAAACTCTCTTATAGAAAAGGGTGTTAAGGGACTTATAGTTGTTCCTACAGACACATCCGCTATGGCTCCTATTACCAAGGCGGCTCAGGATGCAGGCATTCCGCTTGTTTATGTAAACAGAAACCCTTATGCCGGACAGGAAGACACCATTCCTGAAAAAGTATTCTATGTAGGCTCCAACGAGAAGTCGGGCGGAGAAATGCAGATGAACTACATCGGCGAGCAGATCGGCGGAGAAGGCGGAATAGCTATACTTATGGGTATTCTCGGTAACGAAGCTACTACAAAGAGAACAGAAGGTGTTGAAGAGGTTATAAGCGCGAAATATCCTAATGTTAAGGTACTTACAAAGGAAACAGGAAACTGGCAGAGAGATCAGGGACTTTCACTTACTGAAAACTACATAACCACATACGGCGACGAGCTTAGAGCGGTTATTGCAAACAACGACGAGATGGCGCTCGGAGCAATTCAGGCATTAAAGAACAACAACCTTCTTGACAAGGTTGCAGTTGCAGGTCTTGACGCTATACCTGACGCTCTTACGGCTGTAGAAGAAGGAACTCTTACCTGTACGGTATTCCAGGATGCTAAAGGACAGGGCGGCACATCTATGAAGATTTTGTTTGATACAATCAACGGTAACCCTCCTGCTGAAAGAGTAGAGTACATTCCTTTCAAGCTTGTAACTAAGGAAAATGTAGCTGAGTTTAAATAATTGACAGATTAATCATTTGTGCGTCTGTATCAGAGGGGACCGGTAAAAAGGTCCCCTCGGTTATATAAGAAATTAACGGCAGGTATCAAAAATCAGGAGAATGTTTGATGGAAAATAAAGAGATACTTAGAATGGAAAATATATCTAAGACATTTCCGGGTGTACAGGCATTAAAATCTGTAAATTTCAGTTTGAACAAGGGGGAGGTTCATGCTCTTGTAGGAGAAAACGGCGCAGGAAAGTCCACTCTTATGAAATGTCTTATAGGTATACAACCTCCTACGGAGGGAACTATATGGTATGACGGAAATATCATTAGCAATT
>JBHADN010000111.1:0-8085 GCA_041855085.1 Catonella sp. | reverse complement strand
TTGTAAAGTCTTTCAAGATTTTCCTTATGCCCTACCTTAAGCGCCTTCTCTCCTACTATGAAATCTACCGCCCTTTTAACAACCTCAGACTTCTCATATATGTCCTTAGATACATAGTCAGCCTTTTCATAATGCTCTATGACCTCGTCGGACTTGGCGCCGAAGATATATATATTGTCATCTCCTACGAAATCATGTATCTCTACATTTGCACCGTCATCCGTGCCCAAAGTCACCGCACCGTTCAGCATAAACTTCATATTTGAAGTACCACTTGCCTCCTTGGATGCGAGTGAAATCTGCTCGGAAACATCACAGGCAGGTATAATCTTCTCCGCATAGCTTACATTGTAGTTTGTTACCATAAGCACCTTAAGATACGGACTTACTTCCGGATCGTTGTTCACTATCTCCTGAAGCACTAAAATAAGATGTATGATGTCCTTTGCTATTACATAGGCAGGGGCAGCCTTTGCGCCAAAGATACAGGTAACAGGTATTTCAGGTTTCTTGCCCTCTTTAATTTCAAGGTACTTATGAATTATGTACAGCGCATTCATCTGCTGACGCTTATACTCGTGCAGACGCTTAACCTGAACATCAAAGATTGAATTTACATCAAGCTCCACACCTTCCATCTTCTTTACATAATCCGCAAGTGCCTGCTTATTTGCTCTTTTTACCTCATCAAGCCTGTCAAGAAGAGCCGTATCCGACACATGCTCAAGAAGCTTTTTAAGTTCCGCGGCATCCTTTCTGTAGCCTGTTCCTATTGTTTCGTCCAGAAGCTTTGCAAGCGAATGGTTACAGGAAATCAGCCACCTTCTGAAGGTTACGCCGTTTGTCTTGTTGTTGAACTTTTCAGGATACAGCTTATAAAAATGATTAAGCTCCGAATCCTTAAGTATATCCGTATGTATTGCGGCAACACCGTTGATTGAAAAACCGTAATGTATGTCTATGTGTGCCATATGCACCCTGTCTTTTTCGTCTATAATCTGTATCTTTGCGTCAGGGTTGCTCTTTCTTATCCTGTTGTTGAGCTCCTTGATAATAGGAACAAGCACCGGCACTACCTTTTCAAGGTACTTAAGCGGCCATTTCTCCAGCGCTTCGGCAAGTATGGTATGATTTGTATATGCACAGGTCTTGCTTACTGTTTCTATCGCATCATCCATAGTAAAATATTCTTCCTGGGTAAGTATTCTTATAAGCTCAGGTATTACCATAGTCGGATGGGTATCATTTATTTGTACTACAGCATACTTGTGAAGGTCATACAGACTGCGTCCCGCATCCTTTAAATCCTTGATTATAAGCCTTGCCGCATTGCTTACCATAAAATACTGCTGATATATACGAAGCAGATGCCCCGCCTCATCCGAATCATCCGGATAAAGGAACAAGGTAAGATTTTTCTCTATATTCTCCTTGTCAAACTCTATACCGCTCTTCACTATGCTTTCATCCACAGACTCCACATCGAAAAGATGAAGCTTGCCTATACCGTTTTCATAGCCTGTTATATCTATGTCATACATGACGGACTTTACAGCTCTGTCGCCAAACTTAACTTCAAATCCCACATCCGTCTTGGTTATCCATGACTTATCCGTAATCCAGTCGTTCTTTTTCGCCTCCTGAAGATGTTTATCGAACACCTGTTTGAATAATCCGAAGTGATACAGTATTCCCACTCCGCAGCCATTGAGTCCGAGGCTCGCTATAGAATCGAGAAAGCAGGCTGCAAGTCTGCCCAATCCTCCATTTCCAAGAGATGGCTCAAGTTCCATATTTTCTATTTCCGCAAGACTTTTTCCCGACTCTTTCAACACGCTGTCAATCTCATCATACACTCCGAGATTGATAAGGTTGTTGCTGAGCAGCTTTCCGATAAGAAACTCTGATGAAATATAATAAAGCTTTCTCTCTCCCTCAATCTGCTTCTTATCTTCCATAAGCTCCTTTGTCAGCACGAGAAGTACATGGTACAATTCTGCCTCCGTGCATTGCCTTACCGGTCTGCCATAAAGCTTTGCGGATAATTTTTCAAACCTCTCTCTCGTTACCATCAGTTACTTTCTCCTTTCTTAATCTCCTCTTTAAATCTGTACATCCTCCGATCCGCCTCTATTTCAGCCTTTTCTATAGATTCATAATTACCCTTTCTGTACATCGAGTGACCATAGGCAAGATGAAGCGGAACGGGAACATCCGGGAGTTTGTTAAACTCATTTTCAAGTGCTTTCATTTTCAGCACGCACTTTTCGTATATGTATTCTGCCCCCTCACTTATTATAAACACTATAAATTCATCTCCGCCTATTCTGTAGGCAAAGCCGCTCTTCCCAAAAGTTTCCTTTATGATTTCCGCACTCTTTATAAGATACTTATCTCCGCAGGCATGTCCGTAGCTGTCATTTACCTTTTTCAGATTATTAAGATCTATCTGGCATATCAACACCTCGGAAAGCTCTCCGCTTTGTATTTTTTCGGCAATCTCCGCTTCCTTCTCCTCAAAAGCGGTTCTGTTTTCCATGTCCGTAAGCGCATCCGTATACGCAAGCTTGGTCATAATTTCCGTAATTTCGGCTTTTTTCATGTCTTCGAACAGATTTTTCCCCGCATCCAACACAAGCATAACCAGCGCGGCAAAAATGCCTATTCGCATAAATGTTCCCTGTACCGCAGCCCTGCTTGCCAGATAATAATTTATCCAGTCGGCGGTCGCACAGACTATGAAAAACACGACAATGAACACCTGATTGAATTTGAAATTCTTTACTTTATTTTTTCTGTTGTAAGCCACATTCTTGGCGATTGCATATATGATTAAAATCGCATTTATCACAAAACCTGCATATATCAGGAATAACGACTCATGGAAGTCCATTATTCCGAATACATTGAGCGCAAGCATTCCAAATGCTATCGTCATCGTTACCGCAAATGAAATCTTTATGACATGACCGGTGGCTATTTTTAATACCTGACTCACATAGCTGGCAAAATAATATGGAAGGAATATCAGTATAATATATACTATTTCATGTATCTGAAACGAATACCCGAAAAGATATTGGATAACATCCGTTTCAAAAGCCGCCCAGAACCCTATACATACACCTGCAACTCCCAAAACACGCTGCGCATTGTTGTATCTGCCCCCTATCTTGCCTAAGAACGACATGAAAATCAGCACCACCCCGGCGGCTATCATCAGTATGCAAAGAAGCAGCGTAACGGCATTTTTATCGACAATCAGCCCCGAATAATCCGAAACCCTGCCCAGATAGACCATGTCTATATAACTGCTTGAACTGTTGTACGCAGGGAATATCTTCAGACTTAGTGTCTGACCTGCATGCTCTCTTTTTATAAGAATTTTATGAAAGCTGCTTCCGTTCCCTTTTGACAGCACAAACCTGTGCTCAGGCATAAATGACTGAACAACCCTATTACCTATGATAACCTGAAACCTTATATTTCTACCCAGAAAATTAAGGTATGTGTCGCTTACTATGTATGCAGGCACTTTATGGTTAACAACTATTTCATTATCTCCATCCGCATTAACCTCTGAATATTCTCCTATATCCTTTAGTGAAATCAGCCTGTTGTCATTGGTATACCAGGCTGTGGAAAAGTCCTCCAGGCTTCTGGCATCCCTGTTTTTATAAGCCGAATTATCTGAAGGGTTAAGCAATATAAAGCCTATAAACAAGATTAATGCAGATATGGCAACAAGGTCAAATAAAGAATTGTTCTCATGCTTTTTCAATTTGTCCCCCCAACCAATCTGCTTTCTTTCTAATATACCTTATTTGACGATAATTATCAAGATTTTATGAAATTTTTAGGCATAACGGCAAAGCCTCTAGTTTATTGCGCTTATAAATACATTACCCGCCGCCTCAAAAATTTTCTTTGCATCTTCTCTTCCCAGCAGACTTTTTGCTCCGCTCTTCACATCCGTTATTTCTATATTCTGTGGGCTGTAACCTGTAATCAGTACCGCAATATTCTCGTCTTTAAGCGCTATTACGGGACTTCCGAGAGAAATATAGTAAAGCACATTTTCAAGACTTACACCGCTTAAGGAGATTGACTTCACCTCCGTCTGTGACTTCAGTATCTCCACCATATCCGCATTGTCCTTCATAAGCTCCTCGGTCGAAATATATACCCCCTGCGAGGTCAGAAACAGTCTTACCGCGGAATGCAGGCTGTCATCTTCTTCATATATGTAATCCGTATCCACATCATCCGCTCTTGCGGAAAGCTTCGTTCTTCCCCTGCTCCATATTACCTTCCCGCTGTAGTCAAGCACATAGCCCATTCCTTCATCTGCAAGCTCTATCATATCGGCTGCCTTGGAGGATGAAGCTGCGAACTCCCCGTATACTACCGCAAAATATCTGTCGGCTCTGTTTTCTTCACTTCTCTCCATCTTTACGGAAATATCCCTTTTTATAACCGTATTCGGAACAGAAAGGCTTATCTCCGGCAATTCTTCAAGCTTAAGTCCGTAAGGCAGGGTAAGATAATATTCGGTAAGATATTTGTCGGTTCTTCTCTCAACCACCATAACCTCTTCCCTCGAAGCTGTGGCATTGTTCAGTATCTGGTCATTTTTTATCCTGCTTATGACACCGTCCTTTTTTCTTACCCTCTCAAGCTCTATTGTTCCGTTTACAACCTCAACCCCTGTTGTATACACATTTTTCTTCTTGTATGTCTTCAGCGCCTCTCCGAAAACATCCGACACAATTATACTTTTATATAATATCTTAACATTTCCGTCTTTCCCATATATCATGTCCTTTTTATCTGCAATTCCGTAGATTATATTTCCGCCCGCTTTTCCGAGGATGGCGACTGCGCTTCCGCTTTCCGCCTTTATCTCCGTTTTCTGCCTTGTTTCAAGGTCCATAATTATAAGCTTTTCGGACTCAGGTACATAGGACTTTTCCTGCCATACTATGTGGTTGTTTTCAGCAAGTGTAATATAGGAGTCCTTCGAGATATCCTCCGCAATTACTTCCAGCTTCCTCTTCACAAGGCTGTACGAATAGAGGTTGTCATCAAGCGAAAAATAAAAGAAATTCTCCGAGCTTACATAACTGAACTCCGTAATTGTGCCCTCAAACAGCTTTGCAGGAATATCCACAGGTATATAAGCCTGTTCTTCTATTCTGTCCTCCGTGCTGAAGTATCTGTACAATGCTATTCCCGTTTTTCCTTCATAAACTCCCCGGTTCATATATCCGTATACTATGAAGTAGAAATCTCCGCCCTCTTCCATCCTTAGAATTTTTACATTGTGATTGTCAAAATAAGACCTCTCGTCCGAAAAATCCTCTCCTCTGAATGAAAATATCCTTATAAGCTTATTTTCCGCAGACTTGTAATACCAAAGCTCTCTCTCTCTTACAAAAGCTATCTGACCTCCCGCTTTATTCAACACAAAGCTGTTATCCGTCTTTGAGGTAATTCCCAGTTTAAGCTGACTTCTGGAAACGGAAGTCTTTTCGGGATTATATATTTCCTCCACCTTTCTTTCAAATGCAAGCAGATAAGAGGTCTTTTCCAGGCGATTTACCCTATAATACTCCCTTACATTGTAATAATTTCTGCTTTCCCCCGTTGTGGCGGCAATATACTTGCACACGAAAGAAGACACATTCGAAGTGTTTTCGGTAACAGTGACCAAAGGTTCTGTAAGCCTCTCTATTTTAAGGTTTTTCCATGTAATTACATTATAAGACGAATGTATATTTGAATAAGAAAAACTGCTGTTGTCCATGCTTCCGTCAGTTTCAATATAAGGAGCTATAGCCTTTTCGTCCTTCTTGCTTATGGAAGCTTCCGAAAATCTTTTTACAAAGCTGTAATTTTCCGCAAACATATCATTTCTGGTAAACTTTAATGTGGTAAAAAATATAAACTTTCTTCCGTCCTCATCCACCAATCTCAACTTAAACATATATTCCGTATCGAATACCAGTTCACTTTCAAGTTTTACCGATGCGGACAAGCTCCCGTCATCCTCTCTTTTAAACTGCTCCGTTTCCCCCGACGAAACTACCAGATTGTCAGCCTTATCCTTTACCTCGTATTCAGCCCTTACTATGACATTTCCATACGGATTTATTAAAAAATCCACATTTTTGCTGTTCTCCAGAGGAGTTATTTCCTCTCCGGTTACCAGACTTTCTATCTCCTGACTGTGCCCATGGAGCAGATTTATCCTTGTATTTCCCCTAAGCATAAATACAGTGGGAAAACTTGCCCCCGACATCTCTGTAAGCTCTATCTCATCCGTATAGGAGGTTTCTTTCATACTGCCTATAAAATAGCCTGCCGAAATTATAAAAATGAGAATTGAAATAATAAGCCTATATATAATTTTCTGAATCAAACCGCTCAAACTCCTTCCCCTTCGGAACAATCTTAAATGAAAGGTCTTTTCCCGTAATCGGGTGCTTAAAATCAAGTGCCACAGCCTCAAGTGCAGGTGTATAAATCCCCTTCGCCTGCCTGTAATCCTTGTTGTACTTGGTATCTCCCGCCACACCGTTAAACAGTTGCGACATCTGCAGTCTTATCTGGTGATGTCTACCCGTTATCAGCTTTATCTCCACTAAAGCTCTCTCCGCCTCGGCACTTAAAACCCTGTAATAAAGCTTAGCCCTGTCCGCCTCATTTATTCTGCTTTCCTCCGCTATCACGGACAGATTTATCCTCCTGTCAAAAAGAATGTAATCCTCTCTTTCAATCCATCCGCCTCTTTGGGGCAGCTCTTTCCCCTTGTCAAAGCTGACTACCGCAAGGTATCTTTTATTTATTTTATTTTCTCTTATAAGCTTTGACAGTTCCGCTGCCGCCTTCCCGGTCTTTGCATAGACCATTACTCCCCTTACATTCCTGTCAAGTCTGTGAACCGCTCCGATATAAGGCTCTTTAGCGGAATTTCCTCCCGCTCTCAGTACCAGACTGCTTTTTAACAGCCTTACCATGTCAAAAGAGCCGGACTTGTCGCCCTGCGACAATACACCATCCGGCTTTATGCACACTATAATATTTTCATCTTCAAACAACACATCTATATATGGAATCATAATTTAAACCTGTAGCCCACACCCCATATAGTTTCTATATATTCAGGATGCGAAGTGTCTTTTTCTATTTTTTCTCTTATCTTCTTTATATGAACCGTAACCGTAGCTATATCCCCTATTGATTCCATAGCCCATACCTCTCTGAAGAGCTCGTCCTTTGAATATACATGATTCGGATGTTCTGCCAAAAATGTAAGCAAATCGAACTCCTTGGATGTAAACGCAGTTTCCTTTTCATCCACATATATTCTGCGTGCCTTTCTGTCTATTCTTATGCCTCTTATCTCGATAAAGTTGTTCCTCTCATTTGCAGAGCCTATGAGTCTGGAGTATCTTGATATATGCGCCTTTACCCTTGCCACAAGCTCACTTGAGCTGAACGGCTTTGAGATATAGTCATCCGCTCCCAGTCCCAGACCTCTTATCTTGTCTATGTCCTCTTTTTTAGCGGAAACCATTATTATAGGTATGTCCTTTCTAGCCCTTACCTCTCTGCAAATCTCAAATCCGTCTTTACCCGGAAGCATCACATCGAGCAGTATCAGGTCAAATTCCTCCGCCAACGCTCTGTTAAGCCCTTTGATACCGTCATTTTCTATCACAACCTGAAAATCCGAAAGTTCAAGATAATCCTTTTCAATCTCAGCAATAGCTTCTTCATCCTCTATTATCAAAATTCTGCTCATGGATACTCCTTTACTTTAGATATGTAAGCTTTTTCTTCTGCTCCTTGCCTCCGCAACCTTTTCTACGCTGGTATGCGCCGCATTTCTAAGAAGTACGATAATCTTTGTTCCCTTATCCTTTACGCTTTCCGCCCAAACTTCTCCGCTGTGCTCTTCAACTATCTTCTTAACTATGGCAAGCCCTATGCCGCTTCCCCCCACCTTTGAATTTCTCGACTCATCCACCCGGTAGAGCCTGTCAAATATTCTGGGGAGGTTTTCCTTATCTATACCTATAC
>JBHADN010000110.1:0-5347 GCA_041855085.1 Catonella sp. | reverse complement strand
TGATGAGGGAATACCGACAGTAATCTGGCTAACTCCGATACTGCCGTTTATTAACGATACGGAAGAAAATATTCTTGGGATTTTAAACTATTGCAGGGAAACAAAAGTGTTCGGAATAATATGCTTTGGTATGGGAGTCACACTCAGAGAGGGAAATCGGGAATATTTTTATTCACAGTTGGACAAAAAGTTTCCAAAGCTGAAAGAACGCTACATAATAGAATATGGAAACAATTATGTAGTAAACAGCAAAAATAATAAAAAACTGATGGGGTTGTTTCATGAATTCTGTGAACAAAACGGTATCGTTCATGATAATGAAGCGATATTTAACTATCTCCATTTATTTGAAGAGAAGGATATTTTAAGACAACTCAGTTTTTTGATGAAGTTTGACTAACGAAATTGAGTATCTATGATACAAGGCGATAGAAATGAAATTTCTATCGCCTTGTGCAATTTGTTACAATTTTTCTTTTACTTCGACTCCTTAATAAGCTTCACTATCTGAATTATTACCGTAGGAATCAATGCAAGCCCTCCAATCATAAGAGCGTGGTTTATATCTAAGGTTTCAACCGAGAACAATCTCTTTCCGAAAGAAGTAATCGCTACCAGCACTACCAGTATCAAGCCAAGCGCAAATGCTCCAAGGCTGTACCGGTTCCTTCTGAAGCCAAGACGGAAAATACTGTTGTTGCCGCGGCAGTTGAAACCATGAAGCAGTCTTGCGGTCGCAAGTGTAAGGAAAGCAAGAGAACATGCCATAAGAGGGGATTCTTTAAGTCCCATATAATATGCCGTAATAACAACAATCGCTATCAATGTCCCCTGAAGCACCATCTTCATCACAAAGGCTCTGTCCATTATACCCGTCTTAGGATCTCTAGGCTTGTGCTTAAGCACATCCGGCGAGCCCGGCTCTACACCTATTGCAAGCGCAGGCAGCGAGTCGGTAATCAGATTTATAAATAACAGCTGCACCGGCTGGAACGGAATAGGCAGCGCCAAAAGGCTTACAAACAGTACCGTAATTATTGCGGACAGGTTTCCCGAAAGCAAGTATAATACCGCATTCTTTATATTCTCATAAATAGTTCTTCCGTTCGCTACCGCCTTAATAATTGTTGCGAAGTTGTCATCCTGAAGTATCATGGACGAAGCATCCTTGGACACCTCCGTTCCCGTTATACCCATTGCAACTCCGATATCCGCACGCTTTAATGCAGGCGCGTCATTCACTCCGTCGCCCGTCATTGAAACTATCTTTCCTTTCTTCTGCCAAGCGTCTACTATTCGTATTTTATTTTCAGGCGAAACCCTTGCATACACCGAGATATGCTCTATGCGTTCATTTAATTCATCATCGGACATAGCATCCAGCTCGACTCCTGTAACCGCAGTATCTCCCTCCTGAAAAATGCCTATCTGCTTTGCTATGGCGGTTGCCGTTACCTTATGATCTCCTGTAATCATGACAGTTTTGATGCCGGCAGATGTAGCCTCGCTTACCGCTATCATGGACTCCTCTCTTGGAGGATCCATTTCAGATATAAGACCTAAGAAGGTCAGATTAAACTCAGCATCAATCGTAAGCTTCTCATCCGACTCCTTATAGGCAAAAGCCAATACACGAAGTCCGTTTTCGGAAAATTTCCTGTTCTGAGTTGTAATTTTTTCCTTATCCTCGGCTGTAATAGGTCGTATTTCCGAATCACTTACTCTGATATTGTCACAGCGGTCCAGAAGCACATCCACTGCACCCTTGGTATAAATGGTCGGAACTCCGTGAATAAGGTGCTTTGTACTCATCAGCTTTCTGTCGGAGTCAAATGCCACCTCATCCACTCTGCTGAGCATTTCTCTCATATCGTCATAGGAAAGCTGCAACATTGTGTCGCTGCTTGAAGCCTCTTTTATCTCATTGTACATCTCAAGCAGGGCATACTCCGTAGGATCTCCAATTCCCTTACCCTCGGAAATGGTGGAATCGTTGGTCAGCACCGCATTGTAAATTATATAACGATGTGTCTGATTTTTAAGATCCATATCCTCCGGCTCAAGCACCTGATTTCCTACATAGATTTCCTGCACCGTCATCTTATTTTGGGTAAGTGTACCTGTTTTATCCGAGCAAATTACCGACACCGAGCCCAGCGACTCAACTGCCGCCAGTTTCTTTATTACGGCATTTTCACGAGCCATCTTCTGTGTGCCCATAGCCTGCACTATGGTAACTATGGAGCTGAGCGCCTCCGGAATAGCCGCTACAGCCAGAGCGACAGCAAAAAGAAGGGAGTTTAACACTTCCATTCCCCTAAAAACCTGCAATCCGAATATTCCCGCAGATATAATTAGTATACCTATAGCCAGCTTTTTTGAGAAATCATCCAAATTTCTCTGAAGCGGAGTCTTTTTCTCCTTGGTCTGATTCATAAGAGAGGCTATCTTGCCTATCTCTGTATCCATACCTGTTTCCGTAACCAGAACCACAGCTCTTCCGTAGGTAACCAGAGAGCCTGAATATACCATATTGGTGCGATCAGCCAACGGCATCTCTCCTTCCAATATAGCATCTGTCTTATCCGCATTGGTGGATTCTCCCGTAAGAGAACTTTCATTTACCTGCAGCGAGTAATTCTCAAGAATTCTGCCGTCGGCAACTATCAAATCTCCCGCCTCCGCGATAAAGACATCCCCCGGAACAACCTCCCTGGAGTCAATCTCCACCCTTTCTCCGCCTCGTATTACCTTAGCCGTAGGCGACGACAACGCCTTCAGTGCATCCAACGACTTTTCCGCCTTGACATGCTGTACGGTTCCGAGCACCGCATTTAAGATGAGCACCGAAAATATAACCAGTGTGCTCTCTACATTGCCTGTCAGCATAGATATAAGAGCGGCAACTATCAGGATGATAACCATAAGATCCTTAAACTGTCCGAGAAATACCTGAAGTACGGTTTCCTTTTTTGACTCTTTTAGCGAATTTGCTCCATATTTTTCGTATGCGGACTTAACCTGTTCGTTTGTAAGTCCCTTGGTACTTGAGTGAAACTCATTCACTACATCCTGACCGGAAATTTGATACCAATTTGCCATTTTCTACTCCTTTTCGGGTTTTGTTTAAATGTTACTGAGGGTGGGAGGCTTTTTTGTGCTACATAAATTTGCGCCGGACACTGTATGCGAAGCATTTTCCTTGCCGCGTCCGTGCGCAAAAAAAACTTTATACAGACAGTCCATACCTTACGGAATTTCATATCTGCATAAAGTCTCATCACCTATCTTGGAGAGGTATAGCCAACCATCCTGACAACTGCCAAGCGAGATTGTTGACGGGCTATTTCAATTACTCCCTCTATGCCGTTATTAGCTCCGAGCTGTTTGAAAATCTACAGCTTACCTCAAACAGTTCAGAGATAAATTGAATACATATTAATATACATGAGGGATTTTTGTCAACTGTTTTTATAAAATTACTCCTATAATATGCTCTTACCGCTCAAACGGATATTTAACTCCAAGCTGCGCCCTTATTCCATCCATCATATACATAATGTGCAGAGTTTCACTGTGCGGCATAGACGGACACTCGGTTAAGCCCTCCTCTATACAGCGAACCGCCTCCATTATCTCGTATTCATAGCCTGTAATCTGCTTAGGACAGCAAATCTTATCAAGCAGATTATATTTCTCATCGTATATGGAAACTGATTGAGGATTGTTTATATTTTCAACCGTTATAAAGCCCTTTGTACAATAAATAACACCGTTTCTGTCAGATACCGCGTTCATTCCCGCATTCAGGACAGCAATTTTCCCGTCATTCCAGATAAGAGTAATGCTGTCTGTTATATCTACTCCTTTTTCAGTCTTTGTACATATCGCCTGTACCCTGTCAGCCCGTCCGAATACCATCTCGGCGAAATTCAGCACATATACGCCTACATCTAAAAGCGCTCCGCCAGCAAGATATGGCTCTACCAGCCTTTCCTTATAATCCACCGCATAGTGAAGATTTGCCGTAAGAGTTTTAGGTTCTCCTACAATTCCCGAAGCAACCGTTTCGGATATAGTCTTTCTCATAGGCTGATACCTTGTCCATATTGCCTCGGCGAGCAGCAGCCTTTTCTCCTTTGCCCTGCTAACTATATCCTCTGCCTGATGTGCATTTGCAGTAAACGCTTTTTCACATAAAACATGCTTTCCGTTGTCAAGACAAAGCCTTACACAGTCTGCATGATGTGAGTGAGGTGTTGCAACATACACAAGGTCAAGCTCTTCATCCGCAAGCATTTCCTCATATGAGCCGAAAGCTTTTAGGACATCGTTTGCTTTTGCAAAACTCTCCGCCCGCTTCTTATCCCTTGCACCCACACAGTACAACCTTACTGATTTATCTCCGTTTTCTGTCATTCCGTTTATGGTTTTCGCCATTACCGCAGATATTCTTCCTGCTCCCATTATTCCGATATTTACCATATATAACCTCCGTAGTCGCTATTTAAGTCGTATGTTTTACGCTAATCCCCGCTATCCTGACACATAAAGTCCTCAAGCAGTTCCCTTCCCTTTACTTCTCCCTGCTCTATCGCAATCTCCACAGCTTTTACCGCCGCCTCCGACAGCGCTTTGCTCCTCTTTCTGAGCTTGTCGCTCTCTTTAATAAGACCGCCGACTTGCCTCTGTACCTCAAGGGGCACAATCGGTATCCTGACCTTTTCAATTTCAGCCCTTTTCCAATGGTTTATGATGGAGCCTCCCGCATCTCTCTCCGCCTGCATTCTTACTATAAATGAGTTAAGCACGGCAGCGAGGTAGTCCGGCAAAACCCTATCACTCTTTATATTTAAGTGCAAAATTGCGGAAGATGTAATAAAGTCCTCGTCTTTGTCTACCTTATATGCAATCCCTACCGTTCCGTCCTTCGAGAGCAGAATGGTATCTTTTTCAGGTCTTAATGCATCCCCGAACAAATGTTTATTTAAAAATACCTTCGTGCCGGCTATTTCGAATTTGGTAAGGTCCTGAACCCTCACAAAAGGAATCCCACTTTCCTCGTAGAAATCACTCCCGGGCTCTATGGAAGAGGTAATCTCCACAAGCCTGCCCAGTTCTTCCGAGTTACTCTGCACCAGTTTTTCAAGCAGTCGGTCATATTTTTTATTATAATACTCGCTATCCAGCCTTCCGGTAACTCCGAAGGTTTCCCCAAGCTTTTTGACGGTACAGTTCAGCGGCTGTATCCGCTCTATGGACAACTCCAGTTCTTCGTAAAGTCTGAATACGGCGAGCCGCATAAAATATTCCGCTCGTTCCTCGCAGTACATTAGGGGCGCTCTGC
>JBHADN010000109.1:0-7367 GCA_041855085.1 Catonella sp. | reverse complement strand
TGTAAATAACCTGTGAAATATTCATCGCTCCTACGACATCCAAGCCCCTCACTGAATATATCTGCAACAGAGCAGCAACTCCGCCCGACCAGAATGTTTCGTTTAATATAAGCGGCATTCCCTTTTTTATCATTTCTTTTGCAAGCGGAAGCGGTATGGCAAGGCTCTTAAATGCTCCGACTATAAACGGCTGTCTTTTGCTGTGAGTATGCGTCCAAACAACTATATACACCATCTCCGCATATCTTGCTATTACGGTGGCTATCGCCGCTCCCGCCACTCCAAGAGCGGGAAATCCGAATGCACCGTAGATAAGCACATAGTTAAGTGAAAGGTTTACTGCCACCGAAACCATACCCGCCTTCATAGGAACCAGGGTTTCTTCGTTGCATCTGAGCGTATCTCCATAAGACTGCGATATTATAAACGGCGGCATACTGAACAGTATATAAGAGAGATATATTTTTGCCTGCTTCAGAGTTTCCGCCGCAGCTTCAGCACTGCTGCTCTCTCCTTTAAGATACAGCGTAATAAGCTCATCTCCGAATACCTTAAACAATACAACACCTAATACACCTATTATAGAAGTTATAATAAGCTTATATCTGAATGTATATCTTATTCCCTTTACATCTCCCGCACCGTAAAACTGCGCCGTAAATATTCCCGCACCTGCTATTCCTCCGAATATGCACAAATACAGCACAAACATAAGCTGGTTGACTATTGCCACACCGCTCATTTCGTTTGTTCCTACCCTGCCTACCATGATATTATCTACCAGACTGACAAAGTTGGATATTCCGTTCTGTACCATCATAGGCACGGCTATGGCAAAAACCATAGAATAAAAACCTCTCGTACCTATAAATCTTTTTTTAATTTTATATAAATTCATCTTTCTCCCCGGTTGCATTTCCCGTAAATTCTTCCATAGTCGCCGAGGTTTCGCTGCTTATTCCATCTCTCTTTATAACTCTTATCGCTGTAAGCAGTATGATTTTAACATCCAGCAGAAAGCTGACATTATCCACATACTTTACATCATAAGCAAACTTTTCCTCCCAGCTTATGGCATTTCTTCCATTTATCTGCGCAAGCCCCGTAAGCCCCGGTCTTACCTCATGCCTTCTTTTCTGAACCGCATTGTACCTGTCTAGATACTTTACCAGAAGAGGTCTGGGACCTACCAGCGACATATCTCCCTTTAATATGTTGAAAAGCTCCGGAAGCTCGTCGAGAGAGGTATTTCTTATAAATTTCCCGTAGGCTGTAAGTCTTTTTGCATCTGAAAGAAGATTGCCGTTTTTATCTTTTTTGTTGTTCATACTCTTAAATTTTATAAGCTTAAACACTTTTTCGTCTTTTCCCGGTCTTTCCTGTACAAAAAATGGATTTCCGCCCATTTTTACAATCCCCGTCACAGTCAATATTATCAAAAACGGAGAAAATATTATGATTGCAATGAGTGCCAGAAAAAAATCAAGCATTCTCTTAAAAATTTTTCTATACATAGCATCTCCCTATAAGCATTTATAGGCTATAATCGTAACTGTTCCCTTGCCCTGATATTTCTTTATCTCATATCTTTCAGGAAAGGCTTCTATAAGCTTCGGAAGCTTCAAAAAGCCGAAAGTTCTCACATCAAAATCAGGTCTTACCCTCTTTATGTACTGCCCTGCCGAGCTTACATTTACATAGCCGTCATCATCCTGATATCTGTCATAAGCCGTCTTTAACAGACTGTGTACCTTCTCTATATCGTAGTAGGTAAGAGGCTCTTCTTCCTCAAACTCGTCCGCCGTAAGCTCATCCTCACTTACATTTATAGGCAGTTTCAGAGCATTTGCTCTGCCGAGATTTTCAAGGAAGATAAATTCGTCGCAACTGTTTCTGAATGCCTCCGGTGTCTTTTTCTCTCCCACACCTATTACATACACTCCCGACTCGTGCAGAGTTATTGCAAGCGGTGTATAGTCGCTGTCGCTCGCCACTATTACAAAACAGTCATACATCTTCTTGTATAAAAGATGCATAGTGTCAATAACGAGCGCCATATCGGTGGCATTTTTGTTGTTTACATAATCAAACTGCTGTTCTGCTTTTATCGCAAGTCTTTTCAACTCCTTTTCCCAGTTCTTAAGCACATCTTTGCGCCAGTTTCCGTAGGCACGCTTCACCACTATTCTGCCATGTGTGGAAATCTCTCCGATTACATCCTCAAGTTTTCCTATCTGTGTATTGTCCGCATCAATAAGCATTACAATTTTTTCTAAATTTTCCATAATTTCCCCTCTTATAATTCTTTTAATATCCCCTCAAAATAAAGTCTTTCATAATTGCCCACCGTACTCATAAGCACCGCCTTTGAGGTAAGCTCCATAGCATCCTTAATAGCGGTTTTAAATCCCCTGTCTTTTAAAAGCCCGTCCATAAAGAGAGCCGCAAACATATCTCCCGTACCGCTGTAATCCCTGTCCAGTTTTTTAGTTTCGTACTGATATATATCCCCGTTGTTGTTTATTGCCATTACCTCAAGCCTGTTGTCAATAAACTCTATCCCCGTTATTATAGCACTCTTTCTGAATTTACCGTACAGAATTATAAGAAGCTCCATAATCTCCGCTCTGTTGTAAGGCGCTTTATGATAAGGCTTATCCGTAAGCAAAAAGGCTTCCGTAATATTCGGGGTAATGTAGTCGCAATGTCTGCACAAGCTCTTCATAAGCTCTACATAGTTCTCCGGAAGCTTGCTGTAAAGCTTTCCGTTTTCCGCCATTGCAGGATCAAGTACAATAACCGCATCCGTTTTTCGTCTTAAATATTCCGCTATCTTATTTACCTGAGCCTCTCCGTAGGCATAGCCTATAAGTATACCGTCAAAGTCAAGCTTAAGTTCTTCCCAATGCTTTATAAATCTATCCATTTCCTCCGAAAAATCTACAGCCGCAGCCTCCTTGCTTATGCCGGTGTGGGTAGAAAATACAGCCGTAGGGAGTACAGATACTTCAAAGCCCGCCGCAGACAGTATGGGAAGTGCGACCGTTACCGAACATTTGCCGAAGCAGGAAATATCTTCAATAAGCAATATCTTTTTTAACTTCATACTTCTTCTCCAAATAAATTCAAGATTTGACAGATATGCCTAAATCAATCCATCTTTAAAGTCTACCATAAAAAGATAATATTTACAATTGTTACATCTGATGTCTGACTACTCTGTACTCATCTCCCGACCTGTAATAGGGACATTCCTTAAATTTTCCGGATGAAATTCTGTAAAAATCGTCCTCATCCATGCTCTGTGTACATATATAGCACTCTTCATCTTCATCGTAAACAAAGTTGTTGCAGTCATCGCAAGCCATACTTTCCATACATATCCTCCAAAAGTTTATTTTATATAAAAACAGGACTCTGACAAAATCAGAATCCCTCAAAGCAAAATAGGATCGGAAGTACAGGATACATCAGTAAACCGTTATAGTCAAGTAAATTAACGGTAATATGAACCCTTATACGCCTATACCGTAAAACTCCATCATACCGTTTACCATAATGCTGAGCTCCGCCGACTTTTCCCCAATTTCCGTCAGCCTGACTCCTGCCTCCGTTATGATGTTCATGTTTTTTTCAAGGCTATCTCTCATCTTCTGTCGTCTTTCATTCAGCTTGTGCCGTATCTCCACCATTTCCTTGCTGTCAACCACCGCTCCCGCCTGATATGACCACACCTCGCTGTCATGTATCTTATATTCATCGAGAATGCTCTTATACTTGGAATTGTAATGCTCATATACCGAGGAGGTTTTAAGCCTCTTCATCTCGTCATCCTTAAATGCCATATACTGATTATATCTGTATTCAAGTTCCATCACACTGTTGACCGCATACTTATCGAAGCTGAAATCTATGGATGCCTTTTGATTTACATACTTTACTTTTACTTTATTTGTGATTGCGATAAGTCTGTTGAATTTTGCCGCATTAAGCTTCAGAGCCTTGGCATTTTTATCGGTTTCAATAAAAATATAAAATGCCATAAAAACCCCGCCTGCAACAGTCAGCAAAAACGGTACGGAAGCAAAGGTTCTGAATACGATATAGAGTATGAGGTACATAGTAAGCAAAAGTCCTATGACCGCTCCCGATATACCGCCCATTTTGCTTAAAAATTTTCTTCTGCCGTTTTCAGTTTCTTCTTCGTATCTGAGCACAGCCTTTTCTCCCGAAAGTTTTTTCAGGTCGCTTTTTATTGCGGCTTCATATTCTTCTTCCCTTTTCAACCTTTTTATCTCGGCGGGCAGCACGCTTTCATACCTTTCCATAATTCCGAATTCGAATTCCGTAAGATTTGTCTTTTTGAGCGAAAGCTCCGCCATATCTTTTTTGAGGGAAAGTATGTGCCTTGCGTTCTCTACAAGCTCCGCCTTCGCTTCCTCCGGCATACTGTCTATGAGCTGTGCGTCCTGCAGATAACGGTTTACCTCATCGTATTCTTTTCTTATTATGTTTATCTGGAGATTGGCATTGTCTATGGTTTCGCACAGACCTCTTACCTCCTCCTCGTAATCTTCGTTAGAAATAAGCCTTTCTTTCTGCTTTGACGACTTATGAAATAAGCCCATTCCAAACTCCTTCCCTATATTCCGCCTTAAATTCTTCCAACTTTCTGTCCACTTCCTTATAGCCCTCGGTAACCCTTTCCGACCTCAGCTTTTCAAAAATGCTTTCAAGACTCTTTACCTTCTCGCTGCCTAAAGCTTTCTTTTCCGCAGTTCTCCATATCTCCTCCACTTCGGCAACTACCGTGTCGTCCTTAGGCATATTTTCTACAGCTTCCTTAAATTCCTTTCCCAGATTGCCGAGTTTAAGACTCAAAAGCGAGAGAATGAGCGCTTTCCTCTCACGACTGTGCATAAATGCCTTATAAAAGCAGTCTGCAGCCTCTTTAAACGAAGATATGTGTATAAGGCAGACTCCCATCGCCTTATGTAATGCGCCGTAGTCTTTTTCCGACAGACTTTCCTCCTTCAGCGTTCCTCTGAAATAGTTCAGCGCAAGCAGAAATTTCCCTTCTTCTAAAAGCTTATAGCCTATGTAAGCCCGCCTTTCCCATCCCGGCATACTTTCTATGGAATTAAGCAGCTCAATAATTTTTAATATTTCTTCTTTGCCGTACAGGTCGCAACTGCAAAAAAGCGCGGTACACACATCATTTAACCCGTAATCGCCTACTATAAGGCTTCTAAGCTTATTTGCCGCCTGAGCAAGTTTAAGCTCCTCCTTTATAAATGCAATAAGTCCCACGCTGAAAAAGCTGAGCTCTATTCTATAGATATTTGTGCTTACATAATGACAGATTTCCTCTATGGAATACAACGCTACATCTGTAGACGGAACTATATACGGCTTTTCCGCAAGTCTGCCGCTGCATATTATTACTTTTCCCATGTCAACTCCCAAACTCTGTTTGTGGTAGGTACAAAGCCGCCGAAGCCCAAATCGGCAGCCTTGATTATACACATATCTCTGCCCTTAAATTTCAAGGACAGCCTTATCCTCGTAATATCCTCTTTTCCCCCGTTTATTTCTAAAAATGAAATGAATCTCTGTTCCACATTTTTGGTCACAAAGTCTTTTATCTGTATGCACAGCTCGTCTTCGCCCTTTATGATTATATCCGCCTCAGTTTCCGCCTCATACCACTTCAGAGCGGGTTTCAGCAAAACCACCTCTCTCTCTCGCCCGTCTTTAACAGCCGTTATGGATATGCCCACCGTAGTTCTGTCCTCGCCGAGCAGTACCACATCCGCCTGTGTTTCCGCTTTTCTGTCCTTTGCTTCAAAGCAGGCGCCGTATGCATACAGGTTCTGTCCTCTGAACGCCCTCTTTCCCGGCGATATCTTTTTTAGCGTTCCATCCGCCCAGTTGTCAAAAAATCCTCTTCCCACGGCATAAATAGTGGAAACTATACTTCCCTCAAGAGCCATAAGCGCAAGGTTTTGAAAAACTCCCGCACTTACTTCTTTATTATTTCTCACCATGCTTCTTGTCAGCTTGTCGGTTACCTCTCTTCTTCTTATCCTTGCCGTCATAGGCTTTGTACTTTGGTCAATATTAAGCAGCCTGAAACGCAGCTCGTCGTCCTCAAGCTCAAATACGGCGGTATCGTTTATCCACAGCTCCTTTTTCTGATTTATGGTATAGTATAGAAGCGCATCGTCGTGATTTAACAGGCTATACCTCTCTCTGTCCACCTTAAGCCTTCCCATGGCGTCCGTCATAACCTCTACAAGCTCCTTTGTTATAACGGGGAAGGTAAAGCTTATATGTCCTACTTCCTTGTATGGATAATACCTGCTTAAAATATTCAGAACTCTCCTTAGGAATATCTGCATAAGATGTCCTGCGCTATATTCCTCTCCTCCAAAAGAGAATTTGCCTCCCACTACCATCTTGTTAAAGAAATCACAAACTTCCGCTATTTCTTCCTTCTCCGCCTTTTCAACATCTTCTCCTATTATCCACTCGTGCTGCGATATCCTAAGTGCAAGCCTTGTAGGAATGAGATACTGCTCCTCGCTTCCGCCTCTGCTCACCGATTCAGGGGTAGATGAAGCGGCATTGCAGTAAGCAAGCTGTACAAAATCCTCACATATATCGACACCGACCATAAGTCTGTTATCATCACTCATCTGCTGTAACTCCCTGCTTTAACCCTTTACTATACATTTTGACCTTTATCAAAGTCTGAAAACAAATCCCCGATTATCTCCTTCTGCACAACATAGTTTTTCATGTACTCTTTTAAGGTCTTTTCATCCGACAGTTCTCTGCACACATACATCATATTTATCTGCGAAAACAGGCTGACATTATGCTCCTCCTCAAAAAGTTCCTCCTGATCCAGAGCAATCTCTCCGCTGCTTACGATGCGCGCCACCTCTTCATTCTTGTCTTTTATAGAAATATAATACTGTACGGTTTCATCCGCAAATATTAAAAACTCCTTCACAAAGATACCCTGAAAGACATTTTTAACCCATTGGGTAGTGTATTCAACCTCTCCTCTGTCTGAAGAGGATAACAGACGGTACTTAAGCGACACCTCATCCTCGTTGTCCGCATAACAGAAAACAAAGTTAAGGTTTTCAATCTCCGCCGGTATTCTGCACTTACCCTTAAATTCCTTATAAAACGGAAGCACTATATCTCTTTCCACAAGTTTTTCAAGCCATATTGCCGCAAATCCTCTCTCCTCCTCGGAAAGACTTTTCTTCTCGCTAAGCAGCTTTAAATAGCTTATTCCGAACAAATGATTTTTTGTGCTGAAAGCTTCTTCATACAGCCTTTTTTCAAAATAC